>NZ_DLTI01000011.1:0-13595 GCF_002501455.1 Comamonas sp. UBA7840
GCCGCGTGAGGTACTGGAGTTTTACCGAGACCTGACCGAGGTCGCTGGCTACGAGCTGGAAACTGCAGGCGTGCTCAAAGCTGGCCGCAAGTTCTGGGCTCTGGCGCGCACTGGCAAATCTGTAGCGTTGAAAGGCAACGATGTGGTCAACGGCTATTTGCTCTTGGCTACGTCGTGCGATGGAACATTGGCTACGGTGGCCAGGCTCACGGCGGTTTTGTGTGTATCCCGCTTGAGCTGATTTTCCTTCCAACATCCACCCCCCTCTCGCTCCCTGTGGCCCATGCCACCGGGAGCTTTCTTTTTTTGGAGCAAAACATGATCAAAGGTTTGATGATTACCCCACCTGTGATTGGCCGGATTTCGATTGGCAAGGTGGTTGAAAAGAACGGCAAGCGCCTGCCTGAAAAAGACGATGAGTTCACCATTACCACCCAAGTCCAGCAGCGCGGTCAATGGGTGCTACACCCTCTGGATGAGGCTTTGCGCAATGCCCAGACACATGGCGGCATAAAGGAAGGCGCGCAGCCTTCCGATGAAGAGAATGACAACAATGCGCGCCCAGGCAAGCGCACACTCAAAGAAAAGATGGGAGTACATGCAGATGCTGTGGAAGCACCCAGCCCAGCACGGCGCAAGCTGCGCAGCATTCCAGTGCGCGTGCTGTTCAATGATCCCGATCTGAACCTTCGGGCCGATTACTGCATGTTTGACCGTACCACTGCCCGCCCAATCTGTGTAGGCAACGGAGAGACATGCAAGCGTGTAACGGACCAAGGCCACGAAGAGCACGCATGCCTTGGTCCAGATTTCTGCCGATTTGGCTTTGGGCAATGCAAGCCCTATGGACGGCTCAATGTGAGTATTGGAGACAGCGATGAGCTTGGCAGCTTTGTGTTTCGCACGACGGGCTTTAACAGCATTCGGACCTTAGCTGCACGGCTGCAGTACTTCGCTGCGGTCTCTGGTGGTCACCTAGCAAGCATGCCGCTGGAGCTCAAGCTGCGAGGCAAGTCCACCACGCAGTCCCATCGATCAGCCATCTACTACGCAGACTTGGTGGTGCGTTCGGGAATTTCTTTGAATGAGGCGATCAGCCAAGCTCACACGATAGCAACCGAGCGTTTGGCAGCTGGATTTGATCAGACGGCTTTGGACACAGCAGCGCGACTGGGCTTTGCTAATGGCAGCTTTGAAGATGCACCCGATGAGGCAGCTGAGATCGTGGAGGAGTTTTATCCCCTGCCGCCAAAAGAGTCTGATAGCGATTAACAACACGACATTCTTAAACCTAGCCCCACATTAGTGGGGCTAGGTCGAGATGTGGATTTTTTCAGAATGTTTCATAGGACAAAAATGAGGAAATCTTGCTTGTGTCCTTCAGCTTTAGGCTGGAAACTACAACCGAAGCCCAACAATTCAATGGCTGCACTTGACCTGATTGGACATGCAGTGTCTTCCGGTGCGCCAGACGACTCAGGTCAGCGCAGTGCTGCGTGCATCATCCGCATCCTGTCTTCAACTTCTGGCAGCAGGAAGGCAAAGCGCTGCCGGGTACGCTCCATAGCTTCATGCTGCTCGGGCGTCCAGGACTCGGGCAACCATTCCCAGTTGCTGCCCGCCAGCAAATTGGCGATATAAATGACTTCGTTGAGGTTGTGTGGATTCCGGTCCAGTTCGCGAGGGGCGTCGTGCTCGTGGACGGCCTCAACGATAACGGTCGGCAGGCCCAGCGCATTCAGTACGTTCTCGCTGATTGGTTCGTGCCAGCCCAACACAAGCTCGATAAGTGCCTGGTGGTCGTTGCGGTATTCCTCGTACTGGCTCGCCCGGTAAAAAAGGTAATAAATGCCAATGTCGTGGACCAAGCCAGCCAACATGGCAGATTCGGCATCGAGATGTTTTCCCACATGGATGGCAATCGCCTTGGCCAGCAACGCCGTGCGGATGGAGTGTTCCCAGGTCAGATCGGCGTAGCGGCTAAACGGCTTCAGATCTTCGGCCTTCATGATCTGGTCCATAGCCAAGCCCAGCGACACACTACGGGCCTGCTCCAGCCCCAAGGCCTCGATGGCATGTTTCAAGGTGGCAGCCAGTGTGCGCTTTTCATGGGTTACCGCATCGCCTTCTTGCACGTTGGCCAGCCGGATCAAGCGGCTGGCAATCACGGGCTCCAAGTACACCGCACGGGTAAACCCATCAAGCGTGATGTTCGGCTGGGTCAGGACACCGCGCATCCTGAGGGCCAGATCAAGGCTAGTGGGAAAATTGATATCCCCTGACAGGTCCTGGGCCAGATCGGCCAGCAGACGCATGTGCAGCTCACGGTTGTCACGGTGGGTAGATTTTTCAGGTGGTGCGTCAGACATTGCAATGACTTGAGAAACTAGAGTTACTGGCGCAACAAGTATGCATGCCCCTCTTCTCTCGGACAACAGCAATGGCGCGCAGAACGCCTAAGTTATTGGCGTTCGATTCATCGTCATTTTGGCTTGTGGCGTAATGCACGTCATGACGTACTGCGGCATGCCTCCTTTCCCGAGTCGCAGCAACAGTATTCAAAGTCAGTAACTCTCTAGGAAACTCTGGCCGATTCAATCGTGATCAAGAAGCATGAAAAGAGGAACAGTGATGAAAAGTGTGACCCTGCAAAATACGGCTTTGGTCAAAGCAAGGACCACAGCGGCTGCTAGCTCGAGTGAGCAGGCGTGTGATCTTCACAGCTCTATGGCCTTCTTTAAGCTTGATCAAAACAATTTACTTGAATTTCAAAAGGATGACGATGCTGCATAAGAGCCACCGTTTTGAGGCGAGGGTGGCACTCTTATGGATGGCAGCTTGTGCAGTCCTTTTGGGGGGCGTGATCTTCTTGCCTCCCCCTGATTTCACGCGGGGCTGGGCATCATATGCACCTGCGCATGCAGTGCTAGAAGTCGTTTCCGTCGCAGTTGCGACCATGATTTTCAGCATTGCATGGGTAACCCGTCGTCTCTGCTCGAACCCTAGAGTGCCGCTGCTCGGAGTCGGCTTCCTAGCTGTAGCTTTACTCGATCTTTCTCACGCACTGTCATTTCAAGGAATGCCAGACTTTGTGACGCCCAGCGACCCTGAGAAGGCCATCAACTTCTGGCTGGCAGCCCGCACCGCAGCAGCGTTGGCTCTGCTCGGGGCAGCTTTGATGCCTCAGCGCGTAAATTCTCTGACCTCAAACCACAATGCATGGACTGCACTTGGAGTAACGCTTGTACTCGTCACGCTAGTGCATGGCGTTGTCCTTTTCTTCCCACACCTGCTGCCGCGCACCTACCTGCCAGGTAGTGGGCTGACTGATTTCAAGGTGGGGTATGAATATGTGCTTGTCGCGGCATATTTGCTCTGTGCGTGGAGGTTTGCCTACTACTTGGGCAAGGAGAGAGCATTCAGCGCGAGTGGGTTGATGGCTGCCTCAGCAATGATGGCAATGGCTGAGGTCTTTTTTACGCTCTATGCCGATGTCACTGATGTCTACAACCTGATGGGGCACGTCTACAAAATCGTGGCTTATTGGTTTTTATACCGTGCACTTTTTGTAGAAACCGTCCAGACACCTTATCTAAGTCTCCAGTCCGCACAAGCCAAACTGGCCGCCACCCTTAATGCTCTGCCCGACTTACTCTTCGAGTTAGATAGCGATGGTAATTACCTGGAGGTTTATGCTTCAGAGCCCTCTAAGCTCACCGCGCCTCAGGCTGAGTTGGTGGGGCGCAACATCCGCGATGTAATGCCTGCGCAAGCGGTAGTGCAGTGCATGGGTGCACTAGAGCAAGCGCGCAAGCAGGGTCATTCGCGTGGAACCCGTATTGCTCTAGAGGTGCCTGATGGGCAGAGATTTTTTGAGCTTTCGATTTCCAAACATGTCAGAACTTCTGGGCTCAAAAAACAAGAGTTTTATCCAAACGAAGGCTTTCTCGTGCTGTCACGGGATGTGACCGAGATAGTGCATCAAGAACGTCTTGTGGAGTATGAAGCGCGACTGAATGCAGCTGTGCTGGAGGTAGAGTCCAACAAGGCTACTGAAGATGAGTCAGCGCTATTGCGCCATGGCGTTGAGCTGGCGCAAAAAATCACCGACAGCGAAGTCTCCCATATTTACTTTGTTGCACAGGATCAGCTCAATCTTCAGTTGGCAGCACGGTCAACAACGACCATGCAGGGCTGCTGCACCTCATCCTTCGATAAGTCCTGCACCTTGAATCAGGCAGGAAGCTGGGGTGAGGGGTTGCGTCATCGGCTGCCAGTGATGATCAATGATGTTGCCCAAGATGCCGATGAGACTGTCTTGCTGCAAGGCAGCCCCCCTCTGAGTCGGCTCATCAGTGTCCCCGTGATAGAAGGGGAGCGTGTGTGCATGCTGCTTTGCGCAGGCAACAAGCCCCAGAACTACACGTCTAATGAACTGGACGGTCTGCAAGTTCTGTCCAATGCCATATGGAATAAAGTCCTACGCATTCGGCAACAAGCGAGCATTCTTCGCTTGTCTGCCGCGATAGATCAGAGTCCTTACTCGTTGATCATCACGGATTCCCAAGGCCGCATCGAATACGTAAACCCTGCATTCACAAAAACTAGTGGTTATGAGCCTGAGGAGGTTTTGGGGCGCAATCCCAGCATGTTCAAGTCTGAACAAACCCCGCTGCAGACCTATAAGGATCTTTGGGGGCACTTGAGGTGCGGGCTTTCTTGGCGTGGAGAGTTGATTAACCGGCGCAAGGACGGATCCGTTTATACCGAGCAAAGTCTGATCTACCCCGTGCGTGACGCATCGGATCGGGTCGTCAACTTTCTTGCCCATAAAGAAGACGTCACGCAGCGCAAAGCCAACGAAGCACTCATCCATCAGTTGGCTCACTTTGACCACCTGACAGGGCTTCCCAATCGTGCCTCCATAGAAGATAGATTGCAGCAGGAGATTGCGCTGGCGAGCGTTGATCGACCATTGACCGTCATGTGGTTGGATTTGGATGGATTCAAAACCATCAACGACTCCATGGGGTACGAAACTGGCAACTTGCTTTTGGTCAACATCGCCAACCGATTGCGCCAAGAGCTTGATGACAGCGCTTGTCTTGCAAGAACAGGAGGTGACGGCTTTATTGCTGTTCTTCCAGCTACAGGGCACCAGAGCGCGACTGTGCAGGCCACACGCATGTTAGATGTCTTGCAACGACCTGTGCAGATAAATTCTAGCGAGCTGTCGGTTACTGCATCTGTTGGTATCGCTGTTTGTCCCAGCGATGGCTCAACGATGGTTGCACTGTTGAACCGCGCTGAAACCGCAATGTACAAGGTCAAGGACGATGGGCGAAACGGCTTGCACTTTTACGCCGCTGAAATGCAGCAAAACTCCGAGCGTACGCTCGCAGTCCTGCAGGCACTAAAGCTTGCCTTGGCTCGCGACCAGTTGCACATGGTCTACCAGCCACAGATAGATGCATCCAGTGGCCGTATGGTGGGCTCTGAGGCATTGTTGCGTTGGCGGCATCCGCAGCTTGGCAACGTCAGTCCAGCAGAGTTCATTCCTCTTGCTGAGCGCAATGGTCTGATTGTTTCGATCGGAACTTGGGTGCTGTGCCAGGTGATGCGTCAGATTCGAGTTTGGCGGGATGCGGGGTTGCCTGAGATGACAGTTGCCGTGAACTTGTCTGCAGTGCAGTTCGCGCAGCCTGATTTGATCGAAGTGATTCAGCGTATTGCCAATCAAGAAGGTGTGGAGCCAAGCCTAGTGGAGCTTGAACTTACCGAGGCGGTTGCTTTGAAGAATCCAGAGGTGGCTGCTAAATCAATTAAAGCCTTGCAGAAGGCTGGATTTAAAGTCTCAATTGACGATTTCGGCACGGGCTACTCCTCGATGACTTACCTAAAGAAATTTGCCGTGGACAAGTTGAAAATTGATCAATCGTTTGTCCGAGGAGTCGAGAGCAGCACAAATGACCAGGCCATCGTGAGGGCAACTGTTCAGATGGCGCATGGGCTGGGGATGATCACTATCGCGGAGGGCGTGGAGACACAGGCGGAGATGGACTTTCTGCGATCCTGTGGATGTGACGAAATGCAGGGATACTTGTTCAGTCGCCCCCTAGATGAGGTGGACTTCGAGGCGTTTGTTTGCCGCCAGTTGAATCACGCTGGGTTTGAAGAAGGCTAGTTTGTTGGAATGCAATCGTCGACTAGCAGTGACTGAGCAATTCACTGCTAGTAGTTTGCCTCGGCTATCAATTAGGCTGAAATCACATAGCTAAAAATTTTGCTGTCAAGACTCTAGATGGCGATTGACAATTGTTAATAAATAATCTGAATGGACTTTCTTTCAAAATAATCTATGTCAGATGTAAGCATGTGCTCATGTGGGTGATTTTCACAAATTTGTTATTAACAACGAATAATTGAGGGAGTCAAACAGAATATGCCATTTAATGCTTTTTTTTAATTCAACCATTTGGCGCCCTGCTGCAACTTTGATGGGCCAAATGAAGTTTTCGGCCAAGATAGGGCTCATTTCCGCCGCTTTTTTACTGCCACTTATTTGGCTATTTATTGCCTACGGCAACAGCAAGCGCGACGACTTGGATTTCGTCGCTCAAGAGCGCGCTGGGGTTCGTTACGGCATGGCCGTATTTACGGTTATGGATGCGGCAGCAAATTGGCGCTATTTGGCCCGAAGTACAGCATTAGGCGATGGCACTTCTGGCGCTATAGATGCGCAGAACCGTTTTTTTAAAGAGTTGGATCGTCTAAAAGCGATTGACCAAGAGTTGGGTAAAAAATTCGGAACGACGGTACTGGTCGATGCGGTCACGCGGGCAAGTGAGGGCGCTAAAGCTGCGTCGGGCAATGCTCAGACGCTATTTCCAGCAATGAATGCCTTGACCACTGAATTGGCCAAGTTGCAAGATCGGGTGACCGATGGATCGCGCCTTGCATTAGATCCCGCCATAGACACGTTTCATTTGGTCAGTGCAACCATGATTCTCGCTCCAGACCTTTTGCGAGATGTTGGTGAATTGCGTGGGCTCGGTCGTACTGCACTTTTGAACGGTGTAATGACGCCAGAAGCTTCCAGCCGCTTCCAGGGGTTATTGGCGGTGGTGGAGCAAGAGCGTCTGCGACAAGCAGATCACATGTCCAAGGTCCGTGAGCATGCGCCTGAGTATGCAGGGGAGCTTAAGCAGCATGGACAAATGGCTCTGAGCAATATGTTGGCCACGATTCGCACGTCATTTCCACCTGCAGCAGGCGATGTTCAAGGCGATGACAAAGCCTATGCAGCGATGGTCTCAGAGGTTCTCAACGCTCAAACTGAACAGGTGCTGCACAACTTACAGGTACTGGATGATCTTTTGGTGGACCGCCAAGAGTCTTTGCGCACAAGTATCGCTCTCGCAGTGGCAGTGACCTGCGTAGGTTTGCTATTGGCTTTGTACATGCTGATGGGCTTTTACAAGTCGATGCTGGGTGGCTTCAAGCTACTGCGCAAAACACTGTTAAACATTTCCTTGGGTGACTTGCGCACGTCCGTTAATGCTTGGGGCAAAGATGAGGTTGCCGATTTGATGCGTGAGCTGGGGCACATGCAAACAGCACTTGGTGAGACGGTCCGCCTGGTTCAGGAAGCCAGCGACCAAGTTGTTCAAGCTAGTGCTGAAATTGCTCAAGGCACGAATGACCTATCTGGGCGTACCGAGCAAGCTGCAGCGGCACTGGAGGAGTCATCTGCTGCGCTGGAACAAACGACTTCCACGATTCAGATGACGGCTGACTCGGTCAGCCGAGCCTCTGGCATCGCACAAGCCAACGCTGCCACGGCACAACAAGGCGGCCAGGTCATGTCATCCGTGGTCGATACCATGCAACGCATTCAAACATCGTCGAACAAGATTGGTGAAATCATCGGTGTCATTGATGGCATTGCGTTTCAGACCAACATCCTGGCGCTCAATGCTGCTGTGGAAGCAGCACGAGCTGGTGAGCAGGGCCGTGGCTTTGCCGTGGTAGCTGGCGAAGTACGAAGTCTTGCGCAGCGCAGTGCCGAAGCCGCCAAAGAAATCAAGGAACTGATCCAGCGCAGCACCACAGAGGTCGGCGTGGGTGTGGAGGTGGTGCGCAAGGCTGGCGCTACCATGCAAGAGATCGTTGGCAGCGCGGAGCAGGTGAAGTCCTTGTTGGACGAGGTCGCGAATGGGGCGAAGGAACAAAGCTTGGGTGTGGCGCAAATTGGTGCTGCAGTTCAGGAGCTAGACCGTAATACTCAGGCGAATGCGGCCTTGGTCGAGCAAACTGCAGCAGCCGCGACGGCACAAAGTCGGGTTGCCATGCGGATGGCTTCAACGGTAGACGAATTCAGACTGCAGGGACACCAAGCGGCTGCGCTGGTGGAAGGCGTGGATGTGGACGCCATCATTGACGCCCATCGTCAATGGAAAGTTAAGCTGCGTCAAGCCATTGAGGAACGTAGCACGGTGGATGTAACCACACTGTCACGTGATGACTGCTGTGCATTAGGCAAATGGATCTATGGTGATGGCCAACGTTTGGCACAACGCCCCAATTTTGTAGAACTAGTTGGACGCCATCAGCACTTTCATAGCGTTGCTGGTGGTATCGGCGAGCTCATTAACCAAAAACGCATGCGTGAAGCTGAAGATGCTCTAGCGCCAGGAACGGTGTTCGCACAAGCAACGGCAGAGGTGGTGAGTACGCTTTCTGCGGCCAAGCGTTTGGGCTTTTAGCGCACGAATAGCTCATCTTTTTAGATCTCAGTGACCTTAAGGCTAACAATGGGTTTGCTACATACTTCTTCAAAAAAGATTTCTTGATGCATCCCCCTTCATGGTCTGCTGATGAAATACAGCGTCGGCAAGCACTACACGACACAGGCTTGCTTGGTAGCCTAGCGCAGGAGCGGTTTGAATCGTCTTGGGTTTGGTGCAGGTTTATATGCTGCCCACAGAAGCTGAGGCAAACTACTGGCGATCGGTTGCCAAGTCTGTGCAGACCGTGAAGCCTGCACTGTAACAAACTATCATTGCTCAAACCCGGCACGGTTCACGGTAAGTGGTATCAGGAGTAACAGTTGTCCTTCATTACAGACTTCATACCGCAAAGTTTTATGCGGCAATGGGCAACGCTACTCTCCGTTTGGATAGGCGCAGGTCTATTGGTGACAGGGCTGCTTTGTGACGAGCGCAGCGATATCGAGACTTCAGAAAAAGCGCTGCTCAGCCATCAAGCCCACATCATCCACGACAACTTGAGCCGGCAGGTAGAGTCCATCGATCGTGCTCTCAGAACTTTGGCCCAAGAAGTTCCCGTTACTCGTATCCACAACCAAGAAGTCGTCCAACTCAACAGCCGTTTGCGCGCATTCAGTGAAGCCATGACAGGCGTGCGTACGCTGGCAGTCTTGGACAAGAACGGAACCGTAGTTTCCGCCAATCGAGCAGAACTGATTGGCCAAAACTTCCAACACAGAGATTACTTTCAGACGGCTGTGAGAAATTCGCAGGATGAGCTCTTGGTAAGCGCACCTTTTCGCACCGTAACGGGCGTTTGGTCCATCAATTTGTCTCGCACCGTCCGCAGCGAGGATGGACAACTCGCTGCACTCATGGTCGCGACGCTCGACCCCGAAGATTTCCGAATATTGCTCAACTCCGTGCGATTCGCACCCGACGTAGTGAGCACTTTGGCACATGCTGATGGTCTTCGCTTCTTGGTAGCACCTGATAACGTGGTGCAACAGAGCCTGTCTGCTGGGCAAGCAAGCTCGCTATTGAAGACACACTTGGACAGCGAGCAGCAGCAAACGATGACCAAAGGCGTGCTGGATCCTGACCCCACTCAAAGGTTGGTCGTAGTGCAGACCTTTCAGCCTCCCCAGCTAAAGATGGATAAAGCCTTGGTGGCGACGGTGAGCCGCGATTGGAGTGCTATTTTTACTGCGTGGCGTGCCAAAGCCGCTTTGGCAGCAATTCTGTGGCTTGCAGCAGGCATCGCCGCTGGTGCTACTTTAGGTTTTTCTCAAAATCGTCGTCGGCAATTGATGCGCCGTGAGCAAGAGCTTGCACAAGAGGCAGCAACTTTGCAAGCACGTTGGCATGCTGTGCTGATGGCAACGCAGCAAGGTGTCTGGGACTGTGACATCAAGACAGGAGCCATCTATCTGTCTCCCGTTTGGAAGGAAATGCTCGGCTACGGACAGACAGATGTTGGCAATACCATCGAGGATTTGAAAGCTTTGGTACACCCTGATGACCTGCCTCAAGTGCAGTCTGTATTGCAGCAACACTTCCAAGGGCAAAGCGCTGTTTACGAGAGCGTGCACCGCATGCGTTGCAAAGACGGCGATTTCAAATGGGTTCTAGATCGCGGCCAAATCATTGAGCGAGATCCCGCAGGAAAACCCATTCGTTTCATTGGCACGCAAACCGACGTCAGCGCTCAACGTCAACAACAAGAAACCCTCAATCGCTTAGCGGATCATGTGCCTGGTGCGCTTTATCAGTATCTGCTGCGTGCAGATGGGCAAGCGTACTTTCCATATATCAGTCGAGGAATTATTGATCTCTACGGGAAGGTGCCTCAAGCGCTGTGCGATGACGCTGCATTGATTTTTAACACGATCCACCCCGACGATTTACCCCACGTCTACGAGAGCATTCAAGCATCAGCCCAAAGCCTCCAACTCTGGCGGCAGGAGTACCGCGTCATCCTGCCCCAAGGTGTTCGCTGGATCAGTGGACAAGCCATGCCGCAAAAAAACGCAGCGGGTGATGTGCTCTGGCACGGTTACATCCAAGACATTACGCAGGCCAAGGAGCAGTCCTTGCAGTTGCAAAACACTGAACGTCTGTTGCAGCACCTGCTGCAAGAAATGCCTGTCGGTTTGTGCATGGTCAATGGTGCTGGGGAGATGTACTTTCGCAACCGCAGATTTCTGGACATCTTTGGCTATACACAGGAAGAAGTGCCTACGCTGGAACAGTGGTGGTGCCAAGCCTATCCCGAACCTACATACCGCGACAAAGTGATGCAGACGTGGAATGCTGCGCTAGAGCATGCTCGCGTGCATCAAGGAGAGATTGCAAACCAAGAATATTACGTGACCGACCGTGATGGCAGAAGCCGCACCATGGCCATCAGCGGGGTGACGTTTGGCGAGCATTTCTTGGCCATGTTTGTTGATCGCACAGAACAACAAGTTCAGAAAGAAATGCTCCGCAAATTGGCTTTCTTTGACAGCTTGACTGAACTGCCCAACCGCAGGCAGTTTGATCACAGCCTCAAAGCCGAATGGCGGCGCTGCAGAAGAAGTGGCAAGCCCTTGGCACTGATCATGCTCGACATTGATCATTTCAAGCAATACAACGACTCATACGGACATCAAATAGGCGACGAATGCTTGCGCGCAGTGGCTCAGGCACTGCGTGAGGCACTGGTACGCCCCCACGACTTGGTCGCACGTTACGGCGGCGAAGAGTTCGTGTGCCTACTTCCGGAATGCGATCTAGAAGGTGCAATGACCAAGGCACAAAAGCTCTGCCAGGCAGTTCAAGAAAAAGCCATTGCACATATGGGTTCAGCAACAGCAAGTGTTGTCACCATCAGCGCTGGTGTTGCTTGTTTGACGCCCAAAGCTCAAACCGAGCCATCATCGCTCATCCAGAAAGCGGATGAAAACTTGTACAAAGCAAAAGTCCAGGGGCGAAACAGGGCCGTGAGTTAAGTGCCTCTAACGCGACCTCTTGGTCTCTCCCCACTACAGTGGATGATTGCCAGCCTCAAGTCCGCGCACACTCAAGCGTCTAGAGCCTGTCGTGATCGAGGCGGAATCAGCCCAATCACACGTTTTAAATGAAGTGACTTCAGGCTATTTAGCGCAGCTAACGCCACCTACCCGCGCTAGCGTCGCACAGATGATTGCAGCTCATACGTAAGCGGCCGGCCATCCCACCTTGGCTAGGCATCGGTGTGGGATGCCGCTAGATTGGCTATCGGAGGTTCAGGATGCGCCGGGCACCGCTGAGCACTATCAGCGCAATGACTGCGCCAATCACGAGGTCAGGGTACGAGGAGCCCGTCCAAGCGACCAAAACACCAGCGACTATCACCCCCGCGTTTGCGATCACATCATTCGCAGAAAAAATGTAGCTTGCCGTCATGTGGGCGCCCCGATCCCGCTTCTTGGCGATCAGCACCAGGCAGGTGACGTTGGCGATCAATGCGACCAGCCCGATACTCATCATGAGCATGGACGCCGGCTCACTTCCCACAACTGCCCGCCGAACGACCTCCAAAAGCGCGCCAAGCGCAAGCACGACTTGCAACCAACCAGCGATGTGCGCTGCCTTCATCTTCAAGGCGGCGGCGCGGCCCACCGCATAGAGCGCCAGTCCGTAGACCGCCGCATCGGCGAACATGTCAAGCGAGTCCGCTATGAGACCTGTGGACTGGGCGATCAGGCCAACGATCAACTCAAAGACAAACATCGCACCGTTGATAGCGAGCAGCAGCTTTAAGGTCCGAGCCTCAGAGGTATTCCCCTCTGCGTCTGGGGCCGTAGACTCGTCGCTTTGCACGCTGTCCAACACTTGCGCGCCGAGGTTGAGAGGGATGAGACGGCCCAGCAGCTCTTGCGTACTTCCCCCATGCTGCACGGTGAGTACACGGTCCTTCAGATCGAAGTCCAGTGCCGCAACAGCCGACGCATCGGCCAGCGCCATCCGAATGAGATTCTCCTCCGACGGGCAATCCATCTTCGGCACGGAGAAACGCGTCTTCCACTGCCCGCCTTCGGTGCGCCTCTCGCTTGTCAGCAGAACCGCACCCAAGTTCAGGGGCGTCAGCTTCTGGGCGATCCTGGCGGGCTCGCCCGAGTGCACCACCCGGAGCTGCCGATGGGCCAGATCGAAGGTCATCGGCCCAACCCCGGTCAGACCACCCAGCGCCATGCGAATGAGGTTCTCCTCGGAGGGGCAGTCCATTCCCGGAACTGAAAATGTGCTCTCCACGGAAGCAATGGCGCTTGGGGCCTCGTCGACCGTCTGCGAATTGCAACTGCTCGAGCAGCTACTGCTTTGACATGTACTCATGTCCCGTATTAGAAACCCTCAAGTAGCTGTAGAGTCAAGCGGTAGGTAGGCAAATATGAAAATCGGTGAACTATCGTCATTGGCAGGGTGCTCCGTTCCCGCGGTGCGCTTTTATGAAGCAGAGGGCCTTCTGCAGGCGCCCCTGCGGGCCGCCAACAACTATCGGCAATATGGCCAACAGCATGTCGACAGGTTGGCCTTCATCGTTCGGTGTCGCTCGCTGGACATGTCGCACGACGATATCCGGGCTCTGCTGCAGTTGCAGGACGACCCCGCCATGTCCTGCGACGAGGTCAATGCCTTGCTAGACGATCAAATGCGCTTGGTAGAGCAGCGAATCGCCGAGTTGCAGGCGCTGCGCAAGCAACTGCGTGCCATCCGCAGTACCTGTGCGGGAGGGGTATGCGTTGGCGATTGCGGTGCACTTGAATCGCTGCGCAGCGCCACTGGTGTTGATTTCCATCCAGA
>NZ_DLTI01000021.1:0-87129 GCF_002501455.1 Comamonas sp. UBA7840
TGGTTTTACGGGGGGATTACCATAGCACCTCAGACGGAACATCTGAAAAACCCGTCAGAAACGGTAGATTTTTGATTGGTTTTTTAGGCTTTTTTAGTGCAAGTGAAGCGATGGGCGAGGCTAGTCACCACGGCCACAAATTCTTTCAGATTGCAATCAATTCTTGAGTCCACATGAGACGAAGAACATCTCTAGCTACACAAGGCCTCCGAAGGGTAAGATTGATCTTGCCAAGGCATTAGGAACCCATGCCAATCTTTGCCTGGCGCTAGTTAGGCATAGTCCTGGTGTGTGGATGTTGTATCACCTGAATCGTTTTTAATGGGTTTGAAAATGAGCGATGAAATTGATACCGACATGATCGAAGAGGCTTTGATCGTTATCGATCAGGCTTGCGTAGAGTTCAAAAAAACCGTGTTTATGCGTGCCACTAGGGAGATGGATTGGCAGGCCCGGCACAAGGCTGATGATGTCATCGTCTGCTTTGATGCGGTTAAATATTCAGGACACCGACGCACTAAAGATTTGATGCTTGTGGAGCTGGATCAGCTTTGCCAAAAGCTAGATCAGATGATTGGGTGGTCTTGTGTCAACAGACCCTTCGACACTGCTGCATATGAGCACATTTTCGGTATTGCTCAACTGGCCCAAGGTGCGGTGTATTCAGCCCTAGGAATCTACAAACCTGCCCCGCAGCTCTTTCCGCGTATTGGTTTAAAGACTTAAAGATACATAGAGAAAAAGCACCTTCGGGTGCTTTTTCTCTATGCCGGAGCGACTACCTGCCGTTTCCAGATATTTCGTCCCGTCGTTGCCCTGCATGGTAATTTCGACGACAGCCGCGACTTTTTATCCCGTTAGCTGATGCTTCAGCCTTGAAGATACGACCATGCTTAGCAGCATGGATGCAAAAAACGCCACGGTCACTAGCATCCAGTCAGAAGCATGCAAAGGCTGCAGATTCAGCAAATGGCTGAGTCCAGGTAACTGAATGCCCAGCACCAGTGATAGCAGTGTGCCAAATACCAACCAACGTGCTGCAGTGCGACGCAATCGGGTCAGTCCGCTGGTGATGCCTGCACTGGAAACCAGTAATACAGCGATAGCCATCGCACGTGCATGCTCCACGGTTTTCTCGGTGCCGAGTGCGTATAGGTAGCTCCACACTATTGCAACACTCGCCAATCCACCTACCAGAACAATCCACCACCAGACTTCGGTTGAGAAAAAGCGTGTTGCACGCTGGCGCTGTACTGGGGCAAGTGGTCCACTTGAGGGCAGATCCTGGAAGGCCATCATTGCTGTTGGATGAATCACCAGCTCAAGCCACACGATATGCAGCGGCAAGAAAAGCAAGGGGAGGCCCATGAGTGGAATAGCGGCAGCGCCAATCACAAGCGGCAGATGCACCAGAAGAAGATAGACAAAGGCGAGGCGAAGGTTCTGAAAAAGTTGCCGTCCCTCTGCCACCGCATCGACAATAGTTCTGAAATTGTCATCCAGCAAAACGACAGGTGCGACCTCTCTCGCACTGCGCGTACCGCGCTCACCCATCGCTACGCCAATATCTGCTTGGCGCAGAGCAGGAACATCGTTAACACCATCACCCGTAACTGCAACCAGCTCACCTTGAGCCTGGAACGCTTGCACCAACGCCAACTTCTGTGTCGGCGTTGCTCGCGCAACAACGTCAATTGCACGGCATGAGGCAATGACTGAGGCAGGATCATCTTCTGATGTCAACGTAATCACTTGGGGAGATCCTCCACCCAAGCCAATCGAGCGTGCGATAGCAGTAGCTGTTGCAGGATGGTCTCCTGTGACCATGATGACGTGCATCCCAGCGACCATGCAATCAGCAACCGCCTCTCGTACGCCCTCGCGAACCGGATCTTCAAAGGCCAACAAACCTGCAAACTGAAAGCCTTGCTCCGGCTCTAGAGCCAATGTGGCCCCTGCTGGCATAGTTTTCCAGGCAAAACCGATGACCTTGCGCCCAGCCTGGGCGTGTTGATTCACCGCACTCAGCCAATGGCTTCGCTCAAGCTCAGGCAACTCACAGATTGCAAGTATGGTTTCAGGAGCGCCCTTGGTATATGCAGCAAGGCTAGCAGCATCTTTTGACCAAATCGCCGTCTCACGACGCCGCGCCTCCGTGAATGGAAATTCCGCCACCCTGCCTGACGTAGAGGTAGGACCAAAAGCTTTAAATAAAGCTTGGTCGAGTGGATCGCCACTGTCTTGCCGTGCAGCAAACGTTGCTACCTGTAATAGGCCGTGGTTATCGAGCCCTGGCGCAGGCATGTAATGGGACAACACCAGTGCTCCCTCGGTGATGGTGCCCGTTTTGTCCGACAAGATACAGGTGACGCGGCCAATATTCTCCACAGCGACTGCGCGGCGCACCAGTGCATTCTTTTTAGCCAGTCGAAAAACCCCGACGCCCAGAAAAAATGTGTAGACAACAGGAAACTCCTCGGGAATCGCAGCGATGGCTAAGGTCACGGCACTTAGCAAAGTATCAATCCATCCATGACCTTGCCATAACCTGATCGCTGCCAGTACCACGCACCCAACGAGTGCCACAGCAAGCAAGATGGCAACCAGTTGAGCGATAGCTTTTTGCAAGGGTGTCGACTCGTGGCTGCCTTCGGCCACTGTACGAACGATTTCTCCATAGCGGGTATCACCGCCAGTCCAAATAATGCGTAGCCATGCTGTTCCCGTCAGCAAACGGGTCCCCGCAGCTCCCCAGTTTTCCTCTGTGGTTGCTGCTGCTAATGCCTCTGGTGCATCAACGATGTGCTTGGAGACCGGCAAGGACTCCCCGGTCAAAGTCGATTCATCAACTTGAAGCCCGGTGCCCTTAACCAGCAAGCCATCTGCAGGAAAGTACTCCCCAGATACGACCTCCACCAAATCACCGGGAACCAGTTGCTGCGCTGGAATGAGCTGCCACTGGCCATCCCTTAACGCACGTGCAGAACTTGCTAATCGGCTTGCTAAGCCTGCCGATGACGCTGTTGTTCGCAAATGCAGATAGGCATCCATTCCCAGCAGCGGCAGCATGGCTAGCAGCATGGTCAGTGCCTCGGTGAATTGCCCAAGGAGTCCAAACAAGCCTGCCGTAAACGCCAAGAACCACAGCATTGGATCGCGCACGGTATCGCGTGCAATGCTCCACCAACTACTGCTCGCCTGGGGAACGATGTCGTTAGAGCCAAAAGCATTACGCTGTGCCTCCACCTGCGCCGTGGTAAGCCCAGACGTGGGTGTCTCTAAAGGTGGAAGCTGTTCAGCGGAAGGGCGGCGATACATCATCGAGCCATTATTGGCCCCGCTCAAGATTCAAACAACGCTGTTTATGGCGCCAAAAGCTAGACGTCTCAAAAACAACGCCTCACAGCTGTCGGCGGCAAGACAAAGAAGGGCGGTGACGAGCATGTGGCCCAGTCTAAATGGAGGCCAAAAAGGTGGGAATAAAGCCTGCAGAACCGCATGAGGCAATAACCTCTGGGTGTGCCTTTATTCCCAAAAAGTGCCGGAAAGCCGCATAAATGCTCATTCGTGAGTTGGACTTTTAATCCGTTGGTCGCGAGTTCGAATCTTGCAGGGCCCGCAAAGATTACAGCCCCGTGGGGCAATGCCCGGGAATTTTTTGGGTATATTGCGCGGGGTTTTGCCCATCAAGACGGATCTTTACACCGATGCCAAAGCGGTGATGGTGTTGTAGCGCTTTGAAACTGCGTTGCGGTGCAAGGCCGACGCGTGCAATTAGTAGTGTGATTGCTCTAAGCTTCAGGCTGCGCTTGCTGGGAAGCGTATTCAACATGCGACGCATACCGCGTGAGGGGCAGACAAGAGCCCTTTAAAAACTAAACCCGCTTTCGCGGGTTTTTTGTTTAGCGTCCCCAGGTCTTGGGTTGATACGTCTCAAAGCTCGTGCCGTTGCAGATGCGGTAGTTCTCTGGCAATGACTCGCGCTTATGTACTTGAACTATCACGCCCTCTGGCATTACGGTTTTAACTTCTGCCTTCACAGGTTGCTTCCACGTTTTTTTCGTGGAGGCGCCGTTACTGGTGGTGGCGCTAGATTTTTGTGGGGGCACGAGGCACTTCTCCATAGTCATGAACAATCGGGACGTAGCCCAGTGTGCCATTGAAATGGCTTTTAGTGAAATTTGACGTGTTAATTCTGTAAAAAGAAGAATTAAGCGCATTTTTTCCTAAAAATCCATCTAAAAGTCGGTCTCAGTTCTACGCAAAGCACGCATTGCTAGGAGGGCTTCGTCCTCTATGCCGCCAAACGGTAGCCGCTGCGATGTGCCTTCAAGGGCGAGGCTCATCTGGCTGCAAGCTATCGCTGGCCTAGTTGATGGCGGACCCTCGTAAAAAAACCGCCTCAGCGGCGGTTAGGTTGGTTCGCTTTGAGGCGCGTTAGAACGCATCTACGCTGTACTCGCCTTGCGGAGCTTCTTGGGTGAGTAAGCGAAGGACCTCTTCGGGGGCGCGAGGCTCGGGTTGTGGAGTGGCTTCATTTTGCGAGGACTTGAGCTCGATAACGGAGTGGAAGAAAGTCATGGTGGTTTCCTTTCAGGGCGTTAAGGGTTCAGCGTCTCTATCTAACGTCTTCTGTCTGCAAATGGTTGACAATTTTTGTGAATTCTGTGTGATAGCGACAAATTATTACTAATGCTCGGTGTTGCTATGCACATAGGGTAGCGGTACTTCATAGCTGCGCAGCATGCAAAAAGCCCAGCTCTTTAGAACTGGGCTTTGGGCGTCGGATGCGGAATTGGCCGCTAGCGCTTATGTGATAAGCGTAGCGTGCTATCTATTACTGAATGCTTGCGCCAGAGGCTTCTACCACTGCCTTGGCGTTGGTGAAATCTGCGCGGTACATTTTGTCGAACTCGCCCAAGCTCATGGCTTTGGGTTCTGCACCTTGGGCCAAGATGGCTTCTTGCACCTCTTTGCTGGCCAGCAGTTTGTTGACTTCGGCATTCATCTTGGCGGCGATGTCTATGGGGGTACCAGCAGGCATGAACAGGCCATACCACGTGCTCACGTCAAAGCCCTTCATGCCTTGCTCTTGCATGGTGGGTACGTCGGGCAAAGAGGTGGAGCGTTTGGCCGAGGTGACCGCCAAGGGGCGTAATTTGCCGGCTTTGATCTGGCCAATCGCAGAAGGGATAGATGACACCAGCAGATCCACGTTGCCTGCGATAGCGTCCATCAATGCAGGGTTGGAGCCTTTGTAAGGCACGTGGGTCAGCTCAATACCGGCTGCTTTTTCAAACATGTGACCAGCAATGTGAATGCTGGTGCCATTGCCTGGGGAGCCGTAGGTCACGCGTGTGGGATTGGCTTTGGCGGCTGCCACCACGTCTGCAATGCTCTTGTAAGGAGAGTTCACGCTGGTGGCGATGATGACCGGGGTGTAGGCCACGTGCGCCACAGGCGTCAAGTCCTTGACAGGGTTCCAGGGCAAGTTTTTGTAGAGGTAGGGGCCCAGGATCAGGTTGTCTTTTTGGCCCATCACCATGTCGTAGCCATTAGCGGGGGCCTTGACGGCTTCGGTGATGCCAATAGTGCCGCCTGCGCCTGCTTTGTTCTCAGGAACGACCGTCCATTTTGTGGCTTCGGTGAGTTTGTTGGCCACGACGCGCGACAAGATGTCAGTACCGCCACCAGGAGGAAATGGAATCACCAATCGGATGGGTTTGCTGGGATAGTCGCTGGCAGCTTGTGCCCAAGCGGGGGCTGCAACACCTGCTGCCAAAGCCAATGTGGTGCAGGTGATCAGTTTGCGGTACATGAAGGTCTCCAAAAACACAGACATCTAAAACGGCGGAAGGGTTCTGCCATCGCCATGCAGAACGTGCAACCGCTATCGAGCAAATTTGTGGGCCCATCGATGGTGCAAGGGTGCGCGCCATCAGGCTGGAGTACCTGTATGAACCACGTTTGCGCACAGCCCGCAGGGGTTGCCTGCGGGTTGATCACAGGCTGCAGTTACCGATCGGGTAGCGCAGCGCTGTGTGGCCCACGCGGCACAAACAGGTTCTTGATGTGGGCTGATATTAGCGCTGGAATGCTTAGCAGGAGTGAAAACTTCGCAAAAAAACATTCCGTTTGGGCATTAGCTCAGCGCGTTCAGGCTTGGCGCACATCGGCCAGCACATGATTGCCAAAATCTGCGCGCTCTAGCCAGGCGAGGACGCGTGCTGCGGCCTCCTGCGGTGAGGTGAGGTTGCCTTCACGCTTGAGGTTGGCAAAGCGGTTGACGTCGGGGAAGGCTGCTTCGCTGGCGCTGCGCAGTTGCAGTTGCATATCGGTGTCGATGACGCCAGGGGCTAGGGAGCAGATTTTGGCTCCGTTGGGCTTGGCGGCTTCATCCAGTGCTACCGAGACGGAGAAGTTGTCCATGCCTGCTTTGGCTGCGCAATATGTGGCCTGCGAGGCAATGGCACGGCGGCCCAAGCCTGACGAGACATTGAGCACCTGACGTGGAATGTTCCAGCCTTCTGTGGCTTGCAAGAAGGCAGAAGTCAGCAGCATGGGTGCTTCCAGGCCCACACGCAGGGCCTGGCTGATGGCGTTCCAGTCGCTGTGCGACAACGGTGCAATCGGCGGGATTACGCCGGCGTTGTTGATCAGCACGACGCGGCTATAGCTATCAGCGTGGAGCGTGCCCAGCCACTGCAGCAGTTGCTGGGCAGCAGGTTGGGGCTGGGCCAGGTCTTGCTGCCACTGGGTGAGTGTGGCGCCGTGGGCCTGCGCTGTGGTGTCTAAATCAGTATTGCGCTGGCGCGCAATGGTCAGCAGGTTGTGGCCTTGTTCCAGAATCTGGCGGGCCATGGCCAAACCCATGCCGCGCGAGCCGCCGGTGAGGATGTAGAGCTGAGGTTTCATACGTCTTATGTTACTGGCGACGCGCACCCTAGTGCAGGGGGTAAAGCGGGTGCAAGGCATAAAAAAAGAGCTGCTAACGCTTGCCAAATATAGGTTTCAGTGCGTTTTATGCCTGAAACCTAGTCTGAACAGGCGCTAGTAGCTCTTTTTTTGAGGGTGGTGTGAACTGCGTCTACAGCGCTGTCTCAGCGATCTGGTTGAGGCGGAGGCGCTGCTTGACCCTACTTGGGATTGCAGCTAGCCCGCGCCTTTTGCATCAACCGCCGAGGTAAGCTTTGCGCACCGCGTCGTTCTTGAGCAAATTGGCACCAGTATCTTCCAGCACCAGCTTGCCGGTTTCCAGCACGTAGCCGCGGTCTGCAATTTGCAGGGCGCGGTTGGCATTTTGTTCGACCAGGAACACCGTCACGCCTTCGCTGCGGATGGTTTGGATGATCTCAAAAATCTGCGCAATGATCAGTGGGGCCAAGCCAAGCGTGGGCTCATCCATCAGCAACAAACGGGGTTTGGACATCAGGGCGCGGCCAATGGCCAGCATTTGCTGCTCACCGCCCGACATGGTGCCCGCGCGCTGGTGGGCGCGCTCTTTGAGGCGGGGGAACAGGTGAAACACGTGTTCAATGCCCGCGTCAATGGCTGGTTTGTTCAGAAAGAAACCGCCCATTTGCAGGTTCTCCACAACGGTGAGGTCGGGGAAAATGCGGCGCCCTTCGGGTGATATGGCAATGCCGCGCTGCATGATGTGGTGTGTGGACAGGTTGGTGATGTCCTCGCCCTCAAAATGAATGGAGCCGCTGGTGGCGCGCGGGTTGCCGCAGACAGTCATCAGCAATGAGGTTTTGCCCGCGCCGTTGGAGCCAATCAGGCTGACGATTTCGCCTTGGTTGACGTGCAAAGAAACCTGATTGACCGCGCAGATGGAGCCGTAGTGGGTGCTGATATGCGCCAGCTGCAGCATAGGGGTGGAGGTGGTCATCAGGCTTCTCCCAGGTAGGCCTTGATGACCCGCTCATTGTTTCTGACTTCTTCGGGGGTGCCATGGGCAATGGGCTTGCCGTATTCCATGACGGTGATGCGTTCAGACACGCCCATCACCAGGCCCATATCGTGCTCAATCAGCAAAATGGCTACGCTATACTGGTCGCGCAATTGGCGGATCAGGTTTTGCAGATCGATTTTTTCCTGCGGGTTCAAGCCCGCCGCGGGCTCATCGAGCATCAGCACCTTGGGGTCAGTGATCATGCAGCGTGCAATTTCCAACCGACGCTGGTGGCCATAGGCCAGGTTGCCGGCCTCGCGGTTGGCAAATTCGCGCAGTCCCATGTAGTCCAGCCAGTGCAGACTGCGCTCAATGGCTTCGGCCTCTTGGCGGCGAAAGCTGGCGGTATTGAATAAACCTGCCAGCACGTTGACGCGTGCTTTCTGGTGCTGCGCCACCAGCAGGTTCTCCAGCACCGTCATGCGCTTGAACAGGCGCACGTTCTGGAAGGTGCGCACCACGCCTTTGCGTGCCACGGCGTGGCTGCCCAGCCCGGCAATGCTTTCTCCTTGCAGCACGACGCTGCCGTTGGTGGGGGTGTAAAAACCGCTGATGCAGTTAAACACGGTGGTTTTGCCGGCCCCGTTGGGGCCGATGATGGCAAGAATTTGCTTCTCGCCCAATTCAAGGTTGACGCCATCGACCGCGAGCAAACCGCCAAAGCGCATGCTCAGGTCTTTCACGTCCAACAAATGGCTGCTATGCATGCTGGAATATCTTCTTCAATGTGATCGGTGAACGGCGGCTTAAGCGGCTCGCTTTTGCGGCACTTCCACATGGGAGCGGGTGACCGGGAACAGGCCCTGAGGGCGCCAGACCATCATCAAAATCATGACCAAACCGAAAATCAGCATGCGGTATTCAGAAAACTCGCGTGCCAGCTCTGGCAGTACCGTGATCAAAATAGCCGCCACGATGACGCCCAGTTGAGAGCCCATGCCACCGAGTACCACAATCGCCAAGATCAAGGCCGACTCAATGAAGGTGAAGGATTCAGGGTTCACAATGCCTTGGCGGGCCGCAAAAAATGCGCCACCAAAGCCTGCGAACATGGCACCCAAGGTGAAGGCGGAGAGCTTGATGTGCATGGGGTTCAGCCCCAGTGAGCGGCAAGCGATCTCGTCTTCACGCAGCGCCTCCCAAGCGCGGCCAATCGGCATGCGGATCAAACGGTTGGAAATCCACAGGGTGACCACGGCCAGCATCAAAGCCATCAGGTACAAGAAGATGACCATGTGTACAGAGCTGAACTCCAGGCCCATGAGCTGGTGGAAGGTGGTGCCACCTTCTACGCTGGGGTTGCGGGTCATCTCCATGCCCAGCACAGTGGGTTTAGGGATGCCAGAGATGCCATCCGGGCCGCCGGTCCAGTCATTCAGGTTAATCAGCAGCAGGCGAATGATTTCGCCAAAGCCCAGCGTCACGATGGCAAGGTAGTCGCCGCGCAAACGCAGCACGGGAAAGCCCAGCACAAAGCCAAACAACGCCGCTGCCGCACCTGCCAAGGGCAATGCCTCCCAGAAAGACCACCCAGCCCAGTGGAACAACAAGGCGTAGGTATAAGCGCCCACGGCATAAAAACCGACAAAGCCCAAGTCCAGCAGACCAGCAAAGCCCACCACGATGTTCAGGCCCAGGCCCAGCATGACGTAAATCATGGCGAGGGTGGCGATGTCGACGGCATTGCGGCCTGCAAAGAATGGCCAAGATACGGCCATCAGTAAGGTGGCAAAAATCAACGCATTGCGCAGCTTGGGAGACAAGTCAGGTACGCGTGGCAGGTGAATGCCTTTGGTGACGCCTTTAAGGGCTGGTTTGAGCAGTTGTACGGCAAACACGATCAGCGATGCCCAAAGGACGTAGTGCCATTGGGGCTCTAGGCTCATTTGCCCGCCCACACGCTGCAGTTGCAAGCCGAAGATGGGGGTGACGACCAAAGCAGTAATCACGGCCGCCATCAAAGCCGGGCCGAGGTTATGGAGAATGCGTTGCATCAGACTTTCTCCACTTCTGGTTTGCCCAGCAAGCCTGTGGGGCGGAACAGCAAAATCAGCACGAGCAAGCTGAAAGCCACGATGTCCTTGTATTCCGAAGAGATGTAGGCGGCGGCCAAGGTTTCGGCTACCCCCAAAATCACGCCGCCCAGCATGGCGCCGGGAATGCTGCCAATCCCGCCCAGCACAGCTGCGGTAAAGGCTTTGATGCCCGCAATAAAACCAATAAAGGGGTTGAGTTTGCCCACAGCCAGTGCAATCAGCACCCCACCGACGGCAGCCAGCATGGCGCCCAGAATGAAGGTGAAAGAGATCACGCGGTTGGTGTTAATGCCCAGCAGGCTGGCCATGTGTATGTCTTGCGAACAGGCGCGTGAGGCGCGGCCCATGCGAGAGTGCTTGATGTAGATTGTGAGCAAGATCATCAGCACAACGGCCACGGCGATGATCAAGATACGGGTGTAGGGCACAAAGACTTCAAAGCCACCCCCCATTTCAAACTGAAACGCGCCAGGCAGCAGTGAAGGCACAGCCATGTCACGCGCACCTTGGCCCAAAGCGACCCAGTTCTGTAAAAAGATAGACATACCGATCGCAGATATCAAAGCCACCAGACGTGGGCTGTTGCGCACGGGTTTGTAGGCCACTTGTTCAACGGCAAAACCATAAATGCCGGTGATGATGACGGCCACGATCAGCATCAAACCAATCACCATCCAAATCGGGACTGCCCCTTGAATACCGACGGCTGACAGTGTGACCAGACCGACATAGGCGCCAATCATGTAGATATCGCCGTGCGCAAAATTGATCATGCCGATGATGCCGTAGACCATGGTATAGCCGATAGCGATCAAGGCGTAGATGGCCCCGAGGGAGAGACCATTGAATAGCTGTTGTATCAGCTGAGGGAGAAATTCGTTCATGTGCGCGAGGACCTAGCGAAATGAGAGAGCGCAGCACAAAGCAAGCTTTGAACTGAAAAGCCCACAGGCTTAAGCGTTAAGCGCTGTGGGCTTGGGACATGCCGCGACTTACTTCGCAGCAGGAGTCTTGCTGCCGTCTTTATGCCATTGGAAAATTTGGAAGTCGAAAGAGGTCAGGTCGCCTTGCTTGTTCCAAGACACTGGGCCAATGACGGTGTCAATCTTGGCTTTGTGCAAGTGGTCTGCCACCTTCTTGGGGTTATCACCCACAGCTTTGATGCTTTCTGCAATCGCCTGTGTGGCTGCATAGGCGGTTAACTGGAAAGCGCCCGAGGGATTGCGCTTTTTGTCTTGGAAGGCCTTCACGATGGCGGCATTCTTGGGGTTGGTCGAGAAGTCTGCAGGCAAGGTCACCAGCATGCCTTCGACGGCATTGCCGGCAATTGCATTGACTTCAGGGTTACCCACGCCTTCAGGGCCCATCATGCGCACTTTCAGGCCTTGTTCAGAGGCTTGGCGCAGCAGCAAACCCATTTCTGGGTGGTAGCCGCCGTAGTACACAAAGTCCACGCCTGCGCTCTTGAGCTTGGTGATGATGGCGGAGTAGTCGCTGTCACCGGCATTGATACCTTCAAACAATGCAACGTTGACCTTGGCCTTTTGCAGCTCGTCACGCACGGAAGAGGCAATGCCCTGGCCGTACGACTGCTTATCGTGCAGTACGGCAACTTTGCTGGGTTTGGCTTTTTCGATGATGAACTTGGCTGCAGAGGGACCTTGCTGGTCATCGCGACCAATGGTGCGGAAGATGTAGTGGAAGTTCTTGCCTTCGGTCAATGCAGGCGATGTGGCAGACGGCGTGACCACGACAACCCCTTCGTTGTCGTAAATGGGGGCCGCCGCAATAGCTGCGCCAGAGCACACTGGGCCAATCATGTAGCCAATCTTGGCATTGACCACGCGGTTGGCAGCCACAGGCCCTTGCTTGGGCTCGCAAGCGTCGTCCACGGTAGTGACTTCGATTTTCTTGCCATTGATGCCACCAGCAGCATTGATTTGCTCCACAGCTGTGGATACGCCTTCTTTGACCATGTCGCCATATTGGGTCAGTGGTCCTGTGGTGGGGATCACCATGGCGAACTTGATGTTCTGAGCCTGAGCTTGGCCGGCCACCGCAGCACCCAGCAGGCCCAAAGTAGCTACTACAGTTTTCAAACGGAACGAAGCACGCATTGTGGAATGTCCTCTCGGTTAGTTTTGCATCAAGCACTTGCTTTAGAGAAGGTTTGCAAATTGCATGCCTGATGCTCAGGGAGCAAGCTTAAAAATGAGCTCCTAGAGGGCGCAATCGGGTTTGTCTCTATAGCGTTGAGAGGTGCAGGAAATTTCTTTAATCGCTGCGAAAAATCAAAATTAATGCGTGGATTGCTTCGCAATGCGACAGCTTTGATGCATACGACCAGCTATTGCGGATGGTTGAGCCTGTTTCAAAATGGTGCGGGGCTATCTATTTGCACCAGCTGATTGCGCTGGGGGTGCTGAAGCTTCAGCGTGGTGGCGTGCAGGCACAGCCTTTCACTCAAAGCGATCACGGTGGCGGGTGCATATAGTGCATCACCCAGCATTGGGTGGCCAATGTGCGCCATGTGAACACGCAGCTGGTGCGAGCGACCCGTAATAGGCTCGAGCCACAATTTGGTGCATCCCGGTGGAACCTGCTGCTGATCAGGAGCGCGCAGGTAGCGCGTTTGGCTGGGTTTGCCTTTGTGCAGATCAACAATTTGTAGGGGTCTGTTTTCCCAGTCGCACATCAAAGGGGCGTCAACAAGTTGCCAGGTTTCGGCGGTGACATCGCCGTGCACGATGGCTGTATAGCGTTTGTGAACTTGACGGGCGGCAAAAGCATCGCCCAGCTTGCGCTGCACTTCTTTGCTGCGCGCAAACAGCAACAGACCTGAAGTGGCCATATCTAAACGGTGCACCACCAGTGCATCGGGCCAATGCAGCACTGCGCGATGGATCAGGCAATCTTGCTTGTCAGGGCCACGCCCGGGAACGGACAACATGCCTGCAGGTTTGTCGAGCACCAGCAAATGCTCGTCTTCATAAAGACAAGTGGGGCGGGGAGCGGTCTGCAAAATTCTTAGAACTGCTGGGGTTGAATAAGGCGATCTACGGTCTCGCACAGCTCATTGACATCGTTGGGTTTGTAGATCAAGGCAAGAGCACCCGCAGCAATCGCTTGGGCTTCAATTTCTGCAGTGACATAACCAGATGCCAGGGCCACGGGTAAATCGGGGCGAATGGCTTTGGAATCGCGTACCAAATCTACGCCGCAGTAGCCGGGCATGTTGTAGTCCGTCACGAGCAAGTCGTAGGCGAATGGATTTTGGCGCAGTGCTTGCGTGGCCTCGCGCGGGTCCAGAAAACCCGTTACCTGATAGCCTCTGCGGCGCAGCAGTCGCTGCACCAGTGACACCAAGGCTTGGTCATCATCCACATACATCACGTGCTTGTGCCCACTGGGCGCAGGTACAGCGCTGGCAGCAGGCACTGCGCACGCCCTGCTGCTGGCGGGTGGCGCCGGAGGTTGAATGCCCACAATCTCAGGGCTCCACACAGGAAAGTACAGCGCGAAGACGCTGCCTTGACCGATCTGGCTGCTGACATCTACCGCGCCGCCGTGGGTGCGCATCACCCCGTGTACCACGGCCAACCCCAGCCCCGTGCCTTGCCCTACGGGTTTGGTGGTGAAGAAGGGTTCAAAAATGCGCTGTAAGGTTGGGGGGGGAATACCGGGGCCGTTGTCTTGTACGGTGATGACCAGGTAGTCGCCCAGTGTCAGGCCCAAACGGTCACACAAGCGCTGCTCAGACAGGCTCAGCGCTGCTTCCATGCGGATCACTCCACGCGATTCGCCCAGTGCGTGCACGGCGTTGGTGGTGAGGTTAAACAGCGCCTGCTCCACTTGTGTGGGGTCGGCCAGCATGCAAGGCAGATCGTGGGAGACATTCACTTGCAGCTCAATTGCCGGCGGCAGCGTCACGCGCAGCAAGCGCTCTGTGTCGCGCATGACTTCATGGGCATGCACGGCGTAGCGTTTGGGGGGCTCATTGCGGCTGAAGGTCAGAATCTGACGCACCAAGTCTCTGGCGCGGCGGCCTGCTTTTTCAATTTCGAGCAGGCTCTCTAGGGCTTGAGGGTGGTGGCTGCAATCGGCTTTGGCCAACTCCACATTCCCCAAAATGGCCCCCACGATGTTGTTGAAGTCGTGGGCAATGCCGCCAGCCATGGTGCCCAAAGCTTGCATTTTGTGGGATTCACGCAACTGCATCTCCAGCTCACTGCGTTGCGCTTCAGCACGTTTGTGGCTGGTGAGGTCGCGCGCAAAGACCGTGGTTACTTCACCGTCTGACAAGCGCTCGAAGGACATGGAGACTTCCACCGGCAAGGTTTTGCCGGTGGCCGTGCGGGCCGTCATTTCGCCCAGCATGGCTTGAGTAGTCAGCGGTGCTAAATCCAGTGCGTGCACCGCATCTGGCAAAAAACGCTCCAACTTGGAACCCAATGCATCTGCAACCGGGCAAAGCAGCAAAGCGGCGGCAGTGGGGTTGAAGACGGTGATGCGCTGGTCACGGTCAACGCAAATGATGGCATCCAGCGAAGAATTAATTACCGATTCCAGCCGTCGCTCACTGGCGTGCAGTTGGTCGTTGCGTTCCTGGAGTTGGTGGCGCTCTGCCAGCAAGGGGCCTTGGTCAACGATGGCGCACATGAACTGTGCAATCGCCGGGCCTTCACGCTGGGGGATTTGAATGCAGGCGATGTGCAAATCGGCCTGAATTTGCTGACCGCTGCCCAGCGTAAAAATGACTTCGTGGGCCTCGCTGTGGCCGGCAGTGCGAGAGGCTTCAAATGCCTGAGCGACACGCTGTGTGTCTGTGGGGCAGACATACGGCATAAAAGACACCAGCAGCCGGTCATGCCCTTCCGCCTGGAACGCATTGTGTGCCATGGCATTCGCTTGGATGACCATGTCATGCTCATCCAGCACCAGCAACGGCAGTGGCACACTCGAGAACAGCGCCTCAAATCGCTCCGATGCGCTTTCTGCCACCGCCTGGCTGTAGTCCAGAACTTTGTTTTGGATCTCCAGTTCGTTTTGGTAGTTGCGCAGCTCGGCAATCAAGGCCGCCAGTGGGTCATCGTCCGGCAAATCCTCGGGAAGCTCGAACACAGGCAGGGCCGCCAGTGGCATGGAGTCCAGTTCAGGCAACGAGGTGGGCGCTGCAGGTGCGTCTTCGCGGTGGAGGAGGAAAGAGAGGTCAGGACGACTCATAGACACGAGCAGTGCGGGGGCAAGAGCTGGGCAGTGTAAGTGCTGCACGCCCAAGCCAACAAGCACGGTGGTGATGAACGCTGGCTCAACTCAGGTAAGCCTCAATAGGAGGGCAGGTGCATACCAGATTGCGATCCCCGTGTACGTTGTCAATGCGCGCCACGGGCGGCCAGTACTTGGTAGCCAGCTGTTTATGCCCGGCCGCTTCTGTGCGGCTGTAGGAGTGAAGCCACGCATCTTGCAGCAGCTGCGCCGCAGTATGGGGAGCGTTTTTGAGGGGGTTGTCCTCACGGGGCCAATCGCCATCTTGAATGCGCTGAATTTCTGTACGGATAGCCAGCATGGCATCGATGAAGCGATCCAATTCTTCCAGAGGCTCGCTTTCGGTGGGCTCCACCATCAAGGTACCGGGCACCGGAAAAGACAGGGTGGGTGCATGAAAACCATAGTCAATCAGGCGCTTGGCCACATCTTCGGCGGTGATGCCACTGGATTCTTTGAGCGGGCGTAGGTCCAAAATACATTCGTGTGCCACGAAGCCGCCAGGACCTGCATAGAGCGTGGGGTAGGCGTCTTGCAGGCGGACCCGGATGTAATTGGCATTCAAAATGGCCGTTTCCGTGGCGTGGCGCAGCCCGCTGGCGCCCATCATGCGGATATACATCCAGCTGATTGGCAGTACCGCTGCATTGCCATAGGGTGCAGCTGACACCGCACCCACCACCGCTGCCTTGCCCGCTGCCGCATGGCCGGGCAGAAAAGACACCAGGTCTTGCGCAACGCACACTGGGCCCACACCGGGGCCGCCGCCGCCATGGGGAATGCAGAAGGTTTTGTGCAGGTTCAGGTGACTGACGTCACCGCCAAAAGCGCCTGGCGCCGCCAAACCGACCAAAGCATTCATATTGGCGCCGTCTACATACACCCTGCCACCGTGCTGGTGTACCAGCTCACACAGCGGGCGCACAGCATCTTCAAACACGCCGTGGGTGCTGGGGTAGGTGATCATGATGCAGGCCAGCTTGTCGCTGTGGGCCTCGCACTTTGCTTGCAGATCGGCCATGTCGATATTGCCTTGCGCGTCGCACGCCACCACCACCACTTGCATGCCGCACATCTGAGCGCTGGCAGGGTTGGTGCCATGGGCACTGGAGGGAATCAGGCAGATGGTGCGCTGCGCTTGCCCGCGCGATGCGTGCCAGGCACGGATGGCGAGCAGCCCCGCGTACTCCCCTTGAGAACCTGCATTGGGTTGCAGGCTTACGCCTGCGTAACCGGTGATGGTGCACAGCCAGTCACGCAGCTGCTGGTCCAGCTGGGCATAGCCTTGCTGCTGGTCTGCGGGGGCAAAAGGGTGGATGTGCGCAAACTCGGGCCAGGTGATGGGAATCATCTCGCTGGTGGCGTTGAGTTTCATGGTGCACGAGCCCAGCGGAATCATGCAGCGATCCAGTGCCAAGTCTTTGTCGCTGAGGCTGCGGATGTAGCGCAGCATAGCGGTTTCGCTATGGTGGCTGTGAAAGACGGGGTGGGTGAGAAAGTGCGAGCGGCGTTGCAAACCTGCCGGGATACGTGAGGACGTTGTGGCGTCAATGATGGGTGCCTGCTCGGCACCAAACAGGCGCAGCAGCAAAGCTACGTCTGCCGTTGTGCTGGTTTCATCCAGCGAGATGCCCAATTCGCTTTCAGATATTTTTCGCAGGTTAACGCCCGCCAGTAAAGCGCGGGTAGCTATATTTAATGCACTGTCTGGGGCATGCACGGTGACCGTGTCAAACGCCGTGCTGTGGCGCAGCGCAAAGCCGAGGTTTTCCAGCCCTTGTGCCAGCGCGGCGGTGAGCTGCGCAATACGCTGGGCGATGTCGCGCAGCCCATCGGGGCCATGGTAGACCGCATACATGCTGGCCATGACGGCGGGCAGCACCTGCGCGGTACAGATGTTGGAGGTGGCTTTTTCGCGGCGAATGTGTTGCTCGCGGGTTTGTAGCGCAAGGCGCAAGGCTGGAGAGCCTTGTGCATCGATACTCACGCCCACCAAACGACCAGGCAGAGAGCGCTTGAGGCCATCTTGGCAAGCCATGAAAGCAGCGTGCGGGCCGCCTGCGCCCATGGGCATGCCCAGGCGCTGGCTGTTGCCCACCACGATGTCTGCGCCCCATTCGCCGGGGGGGGTAAGCAGCGTCAGCGCCAGCAAATCTGTGGCTGCAATCAGCAAGGCTTGGTGTGCGTGGCTCTGCGCAGCCGCTTCGCGCCAGTCATAGATGGCGCCGGTGCTGCTGGGGTATTGCACCAGAGCACCAAAGTGGGGCTGGGCCAGCGCGGTCAAAAAGGCGGCGTGGTCGCTGGGCGTTGCCACGCACCATCCCATAGGTTCGGCGCGGGTGCGCAGCACTTCCAGGGTCTGGGGGTGCACATCCGGGTGCACCAAAAACACGTCGCTGCGGGCGCCTGCACTGCGCCGCGCCAAGGCCATGGCTTCGGCGGCGGCGGTGGCTTCATCCAGCATGGAGGCGTTGGCCACCGGCATGGCTGTGAGGTCGCAGACCAGGGTCTGAAAATTGAGCAGGGCTTCCAGCCGGCCCTGGGAAATTTCTGCCTGATAGGGCGTGTAGGCGGTGTACCACGCGGGGTTTTCCAAAATATTGCGCTGGATAACGCCGGGGGTGTGCGTGCCGTAATAGCCCTGGCCGATAAAGCTTTTGAAAACCCGGTTGCGGCTGGCAATGGTTTTGAGCTCTTGCAGGGCGTCCTGCTCCGTGGCTGCTGGCGGAAGGTTCATGGGGGTCTGTCGCACGATGTTGCCGGGCACAACCGCCTCTATCAAGGCTTGGCGTGAGGCCAGGCCAATGGCGCGCAGCATATGTGCTTCATCGGGCATGCTGGGCCCGATGTGGCGGCGCGCAAAAGCATCGCTTTCGTGCAGTTGAGACAAGGGCGCTTGCAGTCGCTGATTCATCATCCCACTCCCTCATTCGTCAGATGGCGCAGCCCCCGTGCGAACGCCGCACCTTGCAAGCCGCATCAATCTGTTCAATGCCACAGCCTATGCACCAGATTGCGCAGGATTCGCGCGGCGGTGAGGCCCTGATAGAAAAAACGCACCAGCCGGAAGGCGTGGTGCGTGGTGCGCTTAGTGACTGGCGGCGAAGTCGCCGTAGGCGGTTTCGTCCATCAGGCCATCGAGTTGGCTGGGGTCAGCCAGCTTCACTTTGAAGAACCAGCCGGTATTCAGCGGGTCGGTATTGGCCAGTGAAGGGTCTGCGCGCAGGGCTTCATTGACTTCCACAATCTCGCCCGTGACGGGCATGTACACATCGGCCGCCGCCTTGACCGACTCCACCACGCCGGTGACATCGCCTTGCTGAAAGGTGGTGCCCACGGCGGGCAGATCGACAAACACAACATCGCCCAGGGCGTCTTGGGCATGTACGGTGATACCCACCACGGCTGCTTCAGGATTGGCAGCGTTGATCCATTCGTGTTCTTTGGAAAACTTGATGCTCATGGGGTTGAACTCCGGTACTCAATATATATCTAGCTAATCGGTGCGCACGCGCTGCAAACCGCTGCGTGCGCCGTGGTTGACACTGTAGCGGTTTGCCGCTGACCAGTGCGTAAAAATGGTGTGAATCTCGCCTAGCTTTTGCGGTAGCGGGTGCCTATAAAAGGAAGGGGTACAACCTCCATGGGCACCGGTTTGCCGCGCACCATCGCATCAATGCGTGTGCAGTGGGCTGCGTATTGGGGCGGTACGTAGCCCATGGCAATCGGGCGATCCAAGCTGGGCGCCAAGGATCCGCTGGTGACCACCCCCAGGGCATCCCCGCCGGGAAGGTGCAGCACGGTGCCGTCGCGCACAGGCACGGGCTCCAAAGCCTGCAAGCCTACGCGTACGCTGTCGACGGGGGGGCGGCCTTCAATTTGCGCCAAGACGACATCAGCCCCCGTAAAGCCGCCAGCGCGCTGGCCGCCGCTGCGGCGCACTTTGGGAATGCTCCAGTTCAAGCCTGCCTGTGACGGTGTGGTAGTGCTGTCCATGTCGGTGCCGTACAGGCACAGGCCTGCTTCCAGGCGCAATGTGTTGCGCGCCCCCAGGCCGGCGGGCAACACATCGGGCTGCTTGAGCACCCAGCGCGCAAACGCTTCAATGTGGGTTGCGGGCAAAGAGATTTCAAAGCCATCTTCACCGGTGTAGCCGCTGCGGGTGATGTAACCGCGCGCATCTTTGAAATCAAACGGCGTGCCCTGCATGAAGTTGAGCAAACTGGTGGCGGGCACCGGGCGCTGCAGCACGGCGCTAGCCAATGGGCCTTGCAGGGCCACCAGCGCCATATCGGGCAGGGCGGTGACGGTGCATTCACTGCCGATGCGCGCCTGCATCCATGCCAGGTCTTCGTGTTTGCGGCTGGCGTTAACGATCAGCAGGTAGTCTTCGCCGCGGTTGATGACCATCAAGTCATCCAAGATGCCGCCGTTTTCTGCCAGCAACAGGGCATAGCGCTGGCGGTGCAGGCCCAGGTCCAGCACATCAATCGGCAGGATTTGCTCCAGCGCTGCGGCGGCCGAGGAGCCGCTGACGCTGATGTGCCCCATGTGCGAGACATCAAACAAGCTGGCTTTCTCGCGGGTATGGCGGTGTTCGGCCACCAAGCCTTGGGGGTATTGCACCGGCATGCGGTAGCCGGCAAAACGCACCATGCGCGCGCCCAGCTCTTCGTGCAAGGCGTTCAGGGGCGTGGGGATGGCGTCGGGTTCGGCCAGTGGCGCACTGCTCATAAGCTCGTCCTCTTACTCTGTGGTTCGAACGATTCTAGGGGCGGAATGTGGCTGCTTGCGCGCGCTGGTGGCTTGTGGTGTGAAAGCCGCGAGCCTGTGACCTGGGGCTGCAGCGCTGAGGTGCACCGCTGGGCCGTGGAATGCAAAGAAAAAAAGAGCAGCCAGCGCTGGCGTTTTCTACACTTCAGGATGAAAAACATATGAAGTGCTTGAAAAACAAGCGCTGGCTGCTCTTTTAAGAGGAGTTTTGCAGAACTTCCTTTTGCCGCACTCAGTGGCGGCGCACCTCAAAGTAGCAGCCTTCTTCCCCGCCCAGGCCTTGCATGCCCGCTTCTGCGGCGGCGCGGGCGGCCTTCATCCAGCGCTGGTAGATAGATTTGGCTTCTTCGGTGATCTCTTCCGGCGGCGCGTCTTCGAGTTGCTCGATGGTGCGCAAGGCGTTGGCCACCTCGGGCTCGCCGCCCAATTGGCGGGAAAGGGTGCGGGCATAGCGCGCTTCGGCGCGTTGGCGCTCGGTGTCGGGCAGGCCGGGATAGTCGCACAGGGCGACGGTAAAGCAGGGCTGGTCTTGGGTGAATTCGGTTGTAAACATAAACATGTATAAAACAACAGTGACTGTATGAATATACAGCTTTTTTGGGGTGCTGTGCAATATTTTTCTTGGTGCATTCACTAGGGCTTGGCTTCGCCATGGCGACAGCCGGGTGCCCGTGCTTGCTCGCACAATGAATTCAAGCACCGTATCGAGCGGGACCATCTCTTCCAACCTATGCCAACCAAGGAGCGCTTTTTCATGACACGCACCGTGCAACAACTGTTTGATCTCACCGGCAAAACTGCATTGGTGACGGGGGGCTCGCGCGGGCTGGGGTTGCAAATGGCCCAGGCGCTGGGCGAGGCAGGTGCACGGGTGGTGCTGACATCGCGCAAGGCCGCAGATTTGGAGCAGGCGGCGGCTACGCTGCAGGCGCAGGGCATTGATGCGCAATGGATTGCTGCGGACTGCGCCGATGAAGCGGACATTCAGCGTTTGGTGTCGCAGACCATGCAGCGCGTGGGGGCCATCGATATCTTGGTGAACAACGCGGGCGCCAGCTGGGGCGCCCCTGCAGAGTCGCACCCCACGGCAGCGTGGGACAAGGTGATGAACCTGAACATCCGAGGTTACTTCTTGCTCAGCCAGGCCGTGGCCAAGGCCGGCATGCTGGAGCGTGGTGGCCGCATCATCAATCTGGCCTCGATTGCCGGGTTGGGCGGCAACCCTGTGGAGATGAAAACCATTGCCTACAACACCTCCAAGGGCGCTGTGCTGAACTTCACGCGTGCGCTGGCTGGTGAATGGGGGCCGCACAACATCAACGTGAATGCGATTTGCCCGGGCTTCTTTCGCACCAAGATGGCCGAGGTGCTGATCGACACCATGGGCGAGGACAACATGACCCGCCGCGCGCCGCTGCGCCGACTGGGCGATGACGAAGGGTTGAAGGGGCTGACCGTGCTGCTGGCCAGCGATGCGGGCAAGCACATCACGGGCCAGTGGGTGGCGGTGGATGGTGGTGTCAGCGCCATTTTGGGCTGATGCCAGCGTGCTTGAGATTGTCGCTCTTGCTCGTATGTGACAGCTTTTTGTGCGGGCGCAGGGGATGGCGCCGCTATGCTTGCGGCCATTTCCCCATGAACCATTTCGGAGACAACACATGCTGAGCTTTGGCGAACACCCCATCCCCTTTGTCGAACACCTGGGCTTTACGCTGCACAAGTTTGAAAACGGCGAGTCTGAGCTGCGCTACACCGCCAAGCCCGAGCACCTCAATACGTTTGAAGTGACGCACGGCGGCGCCAGCATGACGCTGCTGGATGTGACCATGGCCGTGGCTGCCCGCTCGCTGGAGAGCGATGACTTTGGCTGCGTCACCATTGAGATGAAGACCAGCTTTATGCAGGCTGCACGTGGCCCTTTGGTAGCGAAAGGTTTTGTGCTGCACCGCACCAAGAGCATGGCGTACTGCGAGGGCAAGGTCTATGACAGCACGGGCAAGTTGTGCACGCATGCCACAGGCACCTTCAAGTACATGCCGCGCACCATCAAACCCGGACAACAACCCGGCGGCACACAAACCGTGATTGCCACCGACTAAGCGCGCAAGCCAGTGGTGGTGCTGGCTTGGGATTTTTAAGTCAAATTAACCGCTAGTGCTTATCTATCAAGCGCTAGTAGCTATGAAAAGGAGATAAATCACATGCCCAACAATCCCCAAATACTGCTGGACAACCGCCCTGTGGGCGAAGCCGTGGCCAGTAATTTCAAGTTGGTCGAGGCGCCCACGCCAGCGCTGCAAGACGGGCAGGTGCTGGTGCGCCACCACTACCTGAGCTTGGATCCGTACATGCGCGGGCGCATGAACGACAGCAAGAGCTATGCGGCCAGCCAGCCGCTGGGCGAAGTCATGCTGGGCGGCACGGTGGGTGTGGTGGAGGAAAGCCGTCACCCCAAATTCCAGCCGGGCGATCAGGTGGTGGGCATGGGGGGCTGGCAACACTACAGCGTGGTGGACGGCAATGCGCCCGGCATGCTGCGCAAGGTAGACACCACGCATGTGCCGCTGTCGTACTACCTGGGCGCCGTGGGCATGCCCGGTGTGACTGCGTGGTATGGCCTGGTCAAAATCATCAAACCCAAGGCGGGGGAAACCGTGGTCATCAGCGCGGCGACCGGTGCGGTGGGCAGCGCTTTTGCCGCGCTGGCCAAGGCACGGGGGTGCCGCGTGGTGGGGATTGCCGGCGGCCCCGAGAAATGTGCCTATGCCACCAATGAGTTGGGCTTTGATGCGTGCATTGACTACAAGGTGCACAGCGATCTGAAATCCATGAGCAAGGCCTTGAAAGAGGCCTGCCCCGACGGCATTGACGGCTATTTTGAAAACGTGGGCGGCTACTTGCTGGATGCCGTGCTGCTGCGTGCCAACGCCTTCGCGCGCGTGGCCGTGTGCGGCATGATCGCGGGCTATGACGGCCAGCCACTGCCTCTGCAAAACCCGGCGCTCATCCTCATCAACCGCATGAAGGTCGAGGGTTTCATCGTCAGCGAGCACATGGAAGTGTGGCCCGAGGCACTGGCCGAACTGGGTGGCTTGGTGGCCCAAGGCAAGCTGCGCCCCCGGGAGTCCATCGCCCAAGGGCTGGCCAGCGCGCCAGAGGCTTTCTTGGGACTGCTCAAAGGCAAGAACTTTGGCAAGCAACTGGTCAAGCTGATCTAAACCTCGGCGCAAGGCAGCCATGGGCTGCCTTTTTCTTGATGGCAGAGAACAACGACAGAGGAGACAAGCATGTTGAATGGTCTTTCAGGAAAAACCGCCGTATTGACAGGCGCTGGCTCAGGCTTTGGGCTGGAGTGCATGCGCATTGCGGCCAAGGCGGGCATGCAGCTGGTACTGGTGGATGTGCAGGCAGATGCGCTGGCCCAATCCGCAGAGCTCGCGCGCAGCCTAGGTGCCAAGCAGGTGATGGCGCGCCAGGTGGATGTCGGCAATGCAGAAGCGATGGATGCGCTGGCCCAAGAAGTGCTGGCCACCGTGGGTGCCCCCCACTTTGTGTTTAACAACGCGGGCGTGGGTGGCTCGGGCGGGCTGCTGTGGGAGCAGTCGGTCAAAGACTGGGAGTGGGTGCTGAACGTGAACCTGTGGGGTGTGATTCACGGCGTGCGCGTGTTTACACCGATGATGCTCCAAGCTGCGGCGCAAGACCCGAGCTGGCAAGGCCACATCGTCAACACTGCCAGCATGGCGGGGCTGCTGACACCTCCCAATATGGGGGTGTACAACGTGAGCAAACATGCTGTCGTCAGCCTGACCGAGACGCTGTACCAAGACCTGCGACTGGTAACTGAGCAGCTGCATTGCAGCGTGCTGTGCCCGTATTTTGTGCCCACAGGCATTGCCACCAGCGAGCGCAATCGCCCCGATGCAGTGGATACCGCTGCGCTGACCACCAGCCAGAAAGTGGCGCGTGCGATGACGCAAAAAGCCGTGAACTCCGGCAAAGTGTCGGCGCAGGACATTGCCAGCAAGGTGTTCGCTGCGATGGCGGACAACCAGTTCTACATTTTTAGTCACCCCCATGCCTTGGGTAATGTGCGCACCCGCATGGAAGACATCTTGCAACTGCAAAACCCCACCGATGCGTTTGCCGACCGGCCGGAGCTGGGAGCGCAACTGCGCGAGGCGCTGCGCCAAACTTCGCTGGCCTAGAGCGCTTGCAAGCGCTGTGGCATGGCCCCGCTTGGCGGGGCTTTTTTGTGGCGCAAGCTGTAGTTTGCTGACGGGTGGGGAACTTATCGCTGCCAAGCGGCTCGCTCAGTGTTACAAATCAATGCTTTGCCAATTGGCGTGGAAACGCTGTTTTGTGCTTTGAAAAACAGCGCTCTAGCTGCTTGGCGGCAGTGCGCTTTGTGCGGAATTTACCCATTTTTGGCCCTGTGCTTTACACAAGCGCAACATTCGAGCCTGAGAATGGCAACGTTTTCGAAATTTAGATTGCCCCCATGACGTTCTCTTTTGCTGCCCCACGCGCCGACCATTGCTTGCCCGATACCACTTCTACCGCGCAGCATTTACAACGCAAAGGCAGCTGGGCCGCCATGACACTGCTGGCGCTGGTGTTGAGCGGCTGTGGCAAGCCCTCGAATGCGCCTGTCACGCCGCCAGAGCCAGCCAAAGTGGGGGTGGTGGTGTTGCAAAAACAAAGCCAGACACTGGACAGCTTGTTGCCGGGTCTGACGGCTGCTTTTTTGCGTGCTGAGGTTCGCCCCCAGGTCAGCGGTATCGTGCAAAAGCGGCTTTTTACGGAAGGTGGCATGGTCAAGCAAGGCCAGCCGCTGTACCAGTTGGATGCTGCCAGCTTGCGTGCTGCCGAAGCCAGCGCGGCAGCGGCTTTGGCCAAAGCCCAGGCCAGCCAAAAAACCTGGGAAGCTACCGCGCGCCGCAACGCCGAGCTGGTGAAGATTGCCGCCATCAGTCAGCAAGCTTTTGAAGAAAGCCAGGCGGCTGCGCAGCAGGCGCAGGCCGATGTGGCGGTGGCCAAGGCAAGCCTAGATAACGCACGCATCAACCTGAAGTACAGCCGTATTGAGGCACCTATCAGTGGTCGCATCAGCCTTTCTGCGGTCACCCCTGGTGCTTTGGTGACGGCCAACCAAACGGCGCCGCTGACCGATATCGTGCAACTGGACCCCATGTATGTGGATTTCACCCAGTCTTCTGCCGAGCTGCTGCAGCTGCGCAACGACTGGGCGGCTGGGCGCTATCAAAAAATTGAAGGTCAGCAGATGCCCGTTCGCCTGCAACTGGAAGATGGCAGCGCCTATCCGCATGAAGGCAAGCTGCAGTTTGCGGGGCTGATTGTTAACAGCACGATGGGCACAGTGACTTTGCGTGCGGTGGTGCCCAACCCCGATGGGGTGCTGATGCCAGGCATGTTTGTGCAGGCCAAATTGCCCACGGGCTTGGCGCCCGAGGCGATTTTGGTGCCCCAGCGCTCGGTCTCACGCGATTTGACAGGCCGTGCCAGCGTGCTGGTGGTCAATCCCGATGACACCGTGGAAAAGCGCACCGTAGAACTGGGCCGTGCCATCGGCAACCACTGGTTGCTAGACAAGGGCTTGGAAGCGGGTGAACGTGTGGTGATTGACGGATTTCAGCGCATCAAACCCGGTGACAAAGTGACGGCGGTGGAGACACCCGCCAATGCCAAGTCGCAGGCCCAGCCCGTAGACCCTCAAGCAGCGGCGGCGCGACTGCGTGCGGCTGTGGCAAACGGTAAGTAAGCGGGAAGCGATCGCATCATGGCGCAGTTTTTTATCAATCGACCCATTTTTGCGTGGGTCATCTCCATCGTCATCATGCTTGCGGGGGCCTTGTCCATTTTTACTCTGCCGCTGGAGCAATACCCCGACATTGCACCGCCGCGCGTGACTATTGGCGCCCAGTACACGGGCGCTTCCGCCGAAACGGTGGAAAACTCCGTCACCCAGATCATTGAGCAGCAGCTCAAGGGCATCGACAACATGCTCTATATGAGCTCGACGTCTGATGCCTCGGGGCGCTCGCGCACCACCTTGACGTTTGCGCCGGGCACCGACATTGACGTGGCCCAGGTGCAGGTGCAAAACAAGCTGCAGGCAGCGATGAACCGCCTGCCCGATGCGGTCAAAAGCCGCGGTGTTTTTGTGACCAAGGGCGGCCAAGACTTTTTGGTGACGTACAGCTTTTACTCCACTGACCCGTCTATGACGCAGGTGGACATTGGCGACTACCTGAACTCCAACTTGGTGGACGTGCTGGGCCGTCTGGACGGGGTGGGTGACATCAACGTGTTTGGTACGTTCTATGCCATGCGCATCTGGATGGATCCGGCCCTGATGCAAAAGTACGCGCTCATGCCGTCTGACCTGATCTCCGCGCTGAACGCCCAAAACGCCCAAGTTTCCGCAGGGCAACTGGGTGCGTTACCTGCGGTGAGTAACCAGCAGCTCAATGCCACCATCACGGCCCGCACCAAGCTGCAGACGGTGGAAGAGTTTGAAAACATTGTGCTCAAAACATCGCCCGATGGCTCGGTCGTCACCATCAAAGATGTGGCGTGGGTAGAGCTGGGTGCAGACAACCTTACCGTCAAGGCCAAGCTCAACGGCATGCTGGGGGCGGGCATGGGGATTGTGCTGGCCGATGGGGCCAACGCGATGGAAGTGTCCGACGCTGTGGCCGCCAAACTGGCGGAGTTGAAAGAGTTTTTCCCCAACGAGATTGACTATTTTGTCAGCTCGGACTCCACACCGTTCGTGCGCGCGTCGATCCAGGAGGTGGTCAAGGCTTTGGCCGAAGCGATGGTGCTGGTGGTGATCGTGATGTTCATCTTCTTGCAGAACTTCCGTGCCACTTTGATTCCGGCCATTGCCGTGCCCGTGGTTCTGCTTGGCACGTTTGGGGTCTTGTCGGTGGCCGGTTACTCCATCAACACACTGACCATGTTTGCCATGGTGCTGGCGATTGGCTTGCTGGTGGACGATGCGATTGTGGTGGTCGAGAACGTCGAGCGTGTGATGCATGAGACGGGGCTGTCCGCCAAGGAGGCGACGCGCAAGTCCATGGGGGAAATTACCTCAGCGCTGGTGGGCATTGGGGTCACGCTATCTGCTGTGTTTGTGCCCATGGCCTTCTTTGGCGGCTCGACCGGGGTGATTTACCGCCAGTTCTCCATCACCATTGTGGCGGCGATGGCGTTCTCGGTGTTTGTGGCGCTGACCCTCACGCCCGCGCTGTGCGCTACCATTTTGAAAGCGCCCTCCAACCACGGCCAAGAAAAGCATATGCGCCGTGGCTTGCTGGGGCTGAATGACCGCTTTTTCCGCTGGTTCAACCACCACTTTGATGCCACAGCGCTGCGCTACCAAAGCACGGTGGCGTGGACGCTGGGCCGTGCCAAACGCATGATGCTGATCTTCTTGGTCATTTTGGCTGGCGTGTGGTGGCTGATGAGCAAGCTGCCCACTTCGTTCTTGCCGGATGAAGACCAAGGCTTTGTCTACGTCAACGTGAACTTGCCCGCAGGTGCCTCCGATGCGCGTTTGCAGGCGGTGCTCGATGAGGTGCGGGAGTATTTCCTCAAGCAGCCCGATGTGGTCAGTTTCAACCAGGTTTCGGGCTTGAGTGGCGACCAAAGCTCTGCACGCGGTTTTGTGCGCTTGAAGACGTGGGCAGAACGCCCGCTGCCCAGCCAGTCTGCAGGCACTTTTGCACACCGTGCCACGCAGGAGTTGGCCTATATCCGCGACGCCCGCATCTTCGTGATGCAGCCACCTGCCGTGCGTGGCTTGGGCTCCAACGCAGGCTTTAACTTCATGCTCAAGGACTTGAACGGTTTGGGGCACGACGCTTTGCTGGCGGCCAAAGACCAGTTTTTGGCCCAAGCGCGCAACCACCCTGAGCTGACGGGGCTGCGCGCCACCAATTTGGACGATGCCACCGAGCTGCGTCTGGACATTGATGATCGCAAGGCGGCTGCGCTGAACCTGTCGTACAGCGACATCAACAGCGTGCTCTCCAGCGCCATGGGCGGCACCTATGTCAACGACTTTTTGAACAACGGCCGCGTCAAGCGCGTCTACATCCAGGGCGATGCGCCGCACCGCATGCTGCCGCAAGATATTGCCAAGTGGTCGGTGCGCAACAAAAACGGTGAGATGGTGCCTTTCAGCGCTTTCTCTACCACGCACTGGGCTTATGGCTCGCCGCAGCTGCTGCGCTACAACGGCTCGCCCGCCTATGAAATTGTGGGCAATGCAGCGCCGGGCGTGAGTTCGGGTGTCGCCATGCAGGTGGTGGAGGAGATTCTCAAAACCATGCCCAACGGCATTGGCTATGAGTGGACGGGAGCTTCGCTGCAAGAGCGCCAGTCTGGTGCACAAGCGCCGCTGCTGTATGCCATCTCTATTTTGTTTGTGTTCCTGTGCCTGGCCGCGCTGTATGAAAGCTGGACGGTGCCACTGTCTGTGATGCTGGCGGTGCCGCTGGGGGTGGTCGGGGCGCTGCTGGCAACCTATACGCGAGGCTTGACCAACGACGTGTATTTCCAGGTGGGCTTGCTCACCACGGTGGGTCTGGCGTCGAAGAACGCCATCTTGATTGTGGAGTTTGCGGTGCAGTTGCAAGAGCAGGGCAAGAGCCTGTTCAACGCCACGGTGGAAGCCGTGCGCATGCGCTTGCGTCCCATCTTGATGACGTCGCTGGCGTTTGGTTTCGGCGTGATTCCGCTGGCCCTGGGCACTGGCGCAGGCGCCGGGGGGCGCAACGCGATTGGTACCGCAGTGCTGGGTGGCACGGTGGCCTCTACCGTGCTGGGTTTGTTCATGGTGCCCGTGTTCTTCTTGCTGGTGCGCTCTTGGTTTAAGAGCCGCAGCCGCACAGATGACACCCCTCACACGCCCACCACGACACAGGAAACCCGCGCATGAAACAGCAGACTTTGACGATGCGGCCCGTGATGGCTGCAGCCGTGGCCTCAGCCTTGCTGACGGCCTGTAATTTGGCGCCGACATACCAGCAACCTGCGGCGGGCATGGTGCCGGAGACCGTGACGGCCCAGGCGGGCGTGCCCGTGCAAGCCAGCGAGGCGGCATTGAGCTACGCGCAAGCGCAGGCTTGGATCCAAAGCCCGCAGCTGCGCGAGGTGGTGGCGCTGGCGCTGAGCCACAACCGCGACCTGCGTGTGGCGCTTGACAACATGGAAAAAGCACGGGCGCAGTACGGCATTACGCGTGCCGATTTGTTACCCAGCATTACGGCGCAAGGGCAGGGCACACGCAGCCGCACCAGCGCAGAGTTAAACCCTGCGGGCCAATCCTCTGTCAACGAGCAATACACCGCGCAGTTGGGCTTTACCAGCTATGAAATCGACTTCTGGGGCCGTGTACGCAATTTGAGTGAAGCGGGTTTGCAGGCGTTTTTGCAGTCCGAGGGCAACCAGCGCAATGTGCAGATTGGCTTGGTGGCCGATGTCAGCAACGCCTGGCTGACCTTGGCGGCCGACATGGCCCGTTTGCAGCTGGCCCAAGATACCTTGGCGAGCCGCGAAAAAGCGTATGCGCTGACCAAGCGCATGTTTGAGATCGGCTCCACCTCGGGGCTGGTGTTGGCGCAAAACCTGTCCACGGTCGAAACCGCGCGCGTGGATGTGGCGGCCTACACCTCGCAAGTGGCGCGTGACCGTAACGCGCTGCACTTGCTGGTGGGTGGCGCTGTGCCTGCCGAGTTGCTGCCCAGTGTGCAGACACTGGCCGTGAACGATGCCAATAACTTGGCGCTGTTGCCCGTGCCGCAAGCCTTGCCTTCCAGCGTATTGCTGCAACGCCCCGATGTACAGGCGGCAGAACACAATCTGCGTGCCATGAATGCCAATATTGGCGCGGCGCGTGCGGCGCTGTTCCCCAGCATTACGCTGACCGGCAGTGTGGGTTCAGGCAGCCGGGAGCTGGATGCCCTGTTTGGCGGCGGCACCAGCACCTGGAGCTTTATGCCGCAAATTAAGCTGCCAATTTTTGAGGGCGGGCGTTTGCGTGCCGGCGTGCAGGTGGCCGAGGCCAACCAGCGCATTGCCCTGTCACAGTACGAAAAAGCCGTGCAAACCGCTTTCAAGGAAGTGGCAGATGCGCTGGCAGACCGTGCCCAGTGGGGCGATCGCCTGGGCGCCCAAACCGGCATGGTGCTGGCTACGCAAAAAGCATTTGATTTGTCGGAGGCACGTTTTCAGGCCGGGGTCGACAACTATCTCACGGTGCTGGATGCGCAGCGCAGCCTGTACGCGGCGCAGCAAACCCTCATCAGCCTGCGTCTGTCGGAGCAAATCAACCGCGTGACGCTGTGGAAGGCGCTGGGTGGACAAGAGGCGCTGGCCCTGGTGTCGGATGCCCAAGAAATTGCAAAATAGATAGCTGCTAGCGCTTATGGGATAAGCGCTAGTGCCTTTTTTTATGCAAACAAGGTACTGCTGCCGCCAACAAAAAGGCCGATCTGCGAGGGGTATTGCAGATCGGCCTTTTTGCGTAGTGCATAGCGCGTGGGTCACATAGCAGCGGGCAAACGGTAAATTGCCGTGGCGATGAAATGGCGTTGAACATCGCCGGTAGGCGTTGCTTCCATGCCTTGAAGTGTGCGTGTTGCAGTGCAAAAAATGTTGCTGTCATGCTATGAAATTAGGGTGAATACAGAAAAAAAACATGTGTATTTAATATTTGCAGCAAAATTTGCTGCATGGACAAAATTGACAGAAAAATCATTGCGCAATTGCAGTGCAATGCACGAGCCAGCCTGCAAGAAATAGGGCAGGCCGTGGGCCTGAGCCCATCGCCGTGCTGGACGCGCATCAAACGCATGGAAGACGAAGGCGTGATTGAGGGTTACACCGTGCGCCTGAACCCCCAAGCCCTGGGTTTGAACGATACGGTGCTGTTGATGGTTACGCTCAACAGCCACAGCGACAACACGCTGGAAAAATTTGGTGAGCAGCTGGCCACCATTCCCGAGGTGGTGGAGGCGCATTTGGTGTCTGGCACTTACGACTATCTGCTGCGCGTCATGGTCAAAGACACGCGGGACTACGAGCGTTTGCTGCGTGAAAAACTCTACAAAATCAAAGGCATTCAGCACAGCCAGTCTATGTTTGTGCTGCGCACCCTCAAGCGTGCCGAGATGCCTTTGGGGGTGTAGGCGCTTCGGTAAAGAGAGCTGGTAGCGGTGGCGAATGCTTGCTTTGCGATGTAAATCAATACGTACCTATTGCATATCAAGCGCCTCAAGCTCCTCTTTTTGAAGAGGCTGGCAACGAGTGGCATTCCACAGCACCGCAGGCAGCGTGCTTAAATCCGAGTGCGTTATGTGTGATTTGCATGAGCTAATGCCGAAGAGTAGGGGCATGCCGATCTGCGTTGGCTCATGCAGCGCTGCGCTAGAAAAGCGCTTGACGCACTCTGCATGCACCTAAAAAGTGCAGCACGAATGCAGCGTGCGCGGCAGCCTTTTTGTGCACCGCTGTGGTGCGCATACAGCAAGCGAATGGATTCTTGCCGTTACCATTTAGCGAACGCTTCCCAGCGGTTGCCCTATCTGTGGCACCCTGTCTGTGAACTTGTCTCTATCCATGCCGCTGTATTCCACAAGTAGCCAGCGGCGCTCACGCGGTGGCGCACGCGCAATACGGGCGCAGTTGAACATCGCGGCAACGCATACCAAACTTGTCTTCAGGAGATTTCTTATATGCAAGATCCTCTCGCACACCCGCCCCAGTGCATTGGCGTGCCAAAGGAAACTTTTCCTCTGGAAAAGCGCGTGGCCACGGTGCCCGATGTGGTGGAAAAGCTGATCAAACTGGGCTTTACCGTGGCGGTGGAGTCTGGCGCCGGTGATGCGGCCAACTTCAGCGACGACGCTTACCGCGCGGCGGGCGCGCAGATTGTCGACAACGCTGCGGCCCTGTGGGCTGCGGCAGACATTGTCTTCAAGGTGCGCCCACCCAGCAGCGAAGAAGTGGCGCTGATGCGCGAAGGCACCACGCTGGTGGACTTCATCTGGCCTGCACAAAACCCTGAATTGATGCAGCAGCTGGCCGCCAAGCAAGCCACCGTATTGGCGATTGACTGCCTGCCGCGCACGCTCAGCCGGGCGCAGAAGATGGATGCGCTGACCTCCACAGCCGGTGTCTCCGGCTACCGTGCGGTGATTGAGGCGGCCAACGCCTTTGGCCGCTACTTCAACGGCCAGATCACGGCGGCAGGCAAGGTGCCTCCGGCCAAGGTGTTTATTGCGGGCGCTGGCGTGGCCGGTTTGGCCGCGATTGGCACGGCGGCCAACTTGGGCGCCATCGTGCGTGCCAACGACACCCGTGCCGAGGTGGCTGACCAGGTCAAGTCGCTGGGCGGCGAATTTGTGAAGGTGGACTACGAGGAAGATGGCGCAGGCGGCGGCGGTTACGCCAAGGTCATGAGCGAGGGCTTTCAGGCCGCGCAGCGCGCCATGTATGCCGAGCAGGCCAAGGATGCCGACATCATCATCACCACGGCGCTGATTCCCGGCAAACCCGCGCCCAAGCTGATTACGGCGGAGATGGTGCAAAGCATGAAGCCCGGCAGCGTGATTGTGGACATGGCCGCCGAGCAAGGCGGTAACTGCGAGCTGACGGTGCGCGATGAAGCCGTGGTGCGCCATGGCGTGACCATCATTGGTTACACCGATTTGGCTTCGCGCCTGGCCAAGCAGTCGTCTACGCTGTATGCCACCAACTTGCTGCGCCTGACGGAAGAGCTGTGCAAGGCCAAGGATGGTGTGGCCGTGGTCAATATGGACGACGATGCCATCCGCGGCCTCACCGTGATCAAGCAAGGCGAAGTGACATGGCCTGCGCCGCCCCTCAAAGCGGCCCCTGCACCGGCTCCCAAGCCTGCGGCTGCGCCTGTGGAGCAGAAAAAGGGCGGGCATGGGCATGGTGCTTCTGGCCCCTTGCCTGCCAAGACACTGGCCATCATTTTTGCGATTGCGGCGGTGGCTTTCTGGTTCATCGGTGCGTACGCGCCTGCGGCCTTCCTGGGCCACTTCACCGTGTTTGTGCTGGCCTGCTTTATTGGCTACATGGTGGTGTGGAACGTGACGCCTGCGCTGCACACGCCACTGATGAGTGTGACCAACGCCATCTCCAGCATCATCGCCATCGGCGCGTTGGTGCAAATTGCCTCGCCCGCTGCGGGCAGCGAAGGGCGGCCTGACAGCCTGATCACGTGGCTGGCGTTTGCCGCGCTGGTGCTCACGGCCATCAATATGTTTGGTGGCTTTGCGGTGACACGCCGCATGCTGGCCATGTTCCGCAAGTAAGAACGACAAGAGGAAGCTTTTCAATGTCCCAAAGCCTTGCAACGGTGGCCTATCTGGGCGCCGCTATTTTGTTTATCTTGAGTCTGGGGGGCCTGTCCAACCCGGAAACTTCGCGCCGCGGCAATCTGTTTGGCATGCTGGGTATGACACTGGCCATTGTGGCTACCGTGTTTGGCCCCAGCGTAACTGCCAACGGTATTGCGTGGATTGTGGGGGCCCTGGTCATCGGTGGCGGTATTGGCTTGTACGCCGCCAAGGTGGTGAAGATGACCCAGATGCCCGAGCTGGTGGCGCTGATGCACAGCCTGGTGGGCCTGGCGGCCTGCTTGGTGGGTTTTGCCAGCTATGTGGACACGTCCATCCAGCTGGCAGGTGCAGAAAAGGCCATCCACGAAGTGGAAATCTACGTGGGCATCTTGATTGGTGCGGTCACGTTCTCGGGTTCGCTGATTGCCTTTGGCAAGCTCAACGGCAAGATCGGCGGCAAGCCGCTGCTGCTGCCCGCGCGCCACTGGCTGAACTTGGTGGCGCTGCTGGTGGTGGTCTGGTTTGGCCGCGAGTTCCTACGCGCTGAAACCGTGGCCGATGGCATGCTTCCCTTGATCGTCATGACGGTGATTGCGCTGCTGTTTGGCGTGCACATGGTGATGGCGATTGGCGGTGCGGACATGCCCGTGGTGGTGTCCATGCTCAACAGCTACTCGGGCTGGGCCGCTGCGGCCACGGGCTTTATGCTGGGCAACGACTTGCTGATCGTGACTGGCGCGCTGGTGGGCTCTTCGGGCGCCATCCTGAGCTACATCATGTGCCAGGCCATGAACCGCAACTTCATCAGCGTGATCGCCGGTGGCTTTGGCTCCGGTGCTCCCGCCAAAAAGAGCGGTGATGGCGCAGCTGCCGAGCCCCAGGGGGAAGTGACGCCTGTCAGCGCCAGCGAAACGGCAGAAATGTTGCGCGATGCCAAGCGCGTCATCATCGTGCCCGGCTACGGCATGGCCGTGGCTCAGGCCCAGCACACCGTCAACGAAATCACCAAAACCTTGCGCGACAAGGGCGTGGAAGTGCGCTTTGCCATTCACCCCGTGGCAGGTCGTATGCCTGGGCACATGAACGTGCTGCTGGCCGAGGCCAAGGTGCCGTACGACATCGTCATGGAGATGGATGAGATCAACGAAGACTTCCCAGAGACCGATGTGGCCATCGTCATTGGCGCCAACGACATCGTGAACCCTGCTGCGCAAGATGACCCAGACAGCCCCATCGCTGGCATGCCGGTGCTGGAAGTGTGGAAGGCCAAAACCTCCATCGTGATGAAGCGCTCCATGGCCTCTGGCTATGCGGGTGTCGACAATCCGCTGTTCTACAAGGACAACAACCGCATGCTGTTCGGCGATGCCAAGAAGATGCTCGATGAGGTGCTGGCTGCATTGAAAGCCTGAACCATCACGCGCTGAACCCTGCCCTGGCAGGGGTGAGCAGCTGATGCGAAACCAAGCCCGTGGTGAATGCCACGGGCTTTTTTGTTCTGGGGCGCAGGGGCAAGTTATGCGCGATCACTTGCATGGGGTGCTGCCAGTCCATCGGCATCGAAAGAGTATGGGGTTTGGCAGAACCTGGAAGGACAAGGCGCCGCTTGCCGGAGAAATCCCGGTGTGACGCAATCGCGCACTGTCATGTGCTGCGATTAATGAAGAGCGGCTAGCGCTGATACAGCAATGGTTTGCACATATAAAGCATGTGAAAACAAGCAATAACCAGCGCTGGCAGCTTAGCTTTTCATAGCGTGGTCGTGCATGGAGGCACACCACAAAGTGGCACAGCACAAAGGCCCGCCATAAACAACAAGGCCATCTGCTGGCAGATGGCCTTGTGGGAGATCATGCGGGCAGCTTAATGGCTGCCGCTGATGTCCATCTCTTCCAGTTTCACCAAGCGGCTGCCTTTGCTGAATTTGTAGCCCAGCCAGATCAGCAAGAACAAGGGAATGCCAATGTAGGTGGCAACCACGCCGGTCCAGTCAATGGTGTCGGCCAGGAAGGCTTCGTAGTTTTGGCCCAGGGTAATGACCAGGCACAGCACAAATGCAAAGATGGGGCCCACCGGGAAAGCCGCAGCGCGGTAAGGCAGCTGGTGCGTATCAAAGCCTTGCACCACACAGGCGCGGCGGAAGCGATAGTGGCTGACGGCAATGCCCAGCCAGGCGATAAAGCCGCACATGCCCGACAGGTTCAGCAGCCAGATGTAGACCGACTCCGGGCTGAACACATTGGTGAAAAAGCACAGGGCGGCAATCACGGTGGTGGCGATCAGCGCCATGATGGGCACACCGCGGCTGTTGACGTAGGCAAACACCTTGGGCGCCATGCCTTGCTTGGCCAGTGCATACAGCATGCGGGTGGAGGCATACATGCCTGAGTTACCGGCCGACAGCACCGAAGTGAGTACCACCGCGTTCATCACGGCAGCGGCGCCCAGAAGGCCCGCGCGCTCAAACACCAGGGTGAAGGGGCTGACGCTGATGTCGCCCAGATCGTTGCGCAGCAGCTTGGGGTCGGTATAGGGCACCAGCAGGCCAATGATCAAAATGGCAAACACATAGAACAGCAAAATACGCCAAAACACCTTGCGCACCGCGCGGGGCACGTTTTTGGCCGGGTCTTCCGACTCGCCCGCGGCAATGCCGATCAGCTCGGTACCCTGGAACGAAAAGCCCACAATCATGGCCACACCGATCAGCGCGGCAAAGCCACCGGCAAACGGTGCATCCCCTGCGGTGAAGTTGGCGACATTGCCCCAGATGCCATCGGGCGCGCCGCCGGTCATGATGCCAAACACCATCAGCAGGCCAATGCCAATAAAGACCAGCACGGTGACCACCTTGATGGCGGCAAACCAGAACTCCGACTCGCCAAACCCCTTGGAAGACAGCGAGTTCAGGCCAAACATCAGGGCCAGAAACAGCGCGCTCCACAGCAAGCCATTGACGTCGGGGAACCAGTAGGCCATCACCAACTGGGCGGCCACCAAATCCACGGCAATCGTGACAGCCCAGTTGTACCAATAGTTCCAGCCCAGCGCGAAGCCAAAACCCTCGTCCACATACTTGGCACCGTAGGTGGCAAACGAGCCAGAGACGGGCAGGTGCGAGGCCATCTCGCCCAAGCTGGTCATCAGGAAGTAAACCATCAGGCCAATAACGCAGTACGCCAGCAGTGCGCCGCCGGGGCCCGCTTGCGAGATGGTGGCGCCAGAGGCCACAAACAGGCCGGTGCCGATAGAGCCGCCAATGGCGATCATCGACATGTGTCGGGCCTTGAGGCCGCGGCGCAAAGAGGACACGGGGGAGTCAGCAGACATAAACGCGGGTTGCAAAACAAAGAAAGCATCCGACCGGCGCGCAAGCCGTGGGGGATGGGTAAACAAAACGGCCGCATTGCTGCGGCCGCTCAATTCCGTACGGGCCCGAATTTTGGGTGATGCCACTCATCTTGTGCAGCGATGGCATTAATGACCCTACAGCCAGTTAAGGCGCGCTAAATAGGGCGGCAGGCAGCCCTCAGGCCATGGAGCTGATGGTTTTGCGAAAGCGCGACAGCGCCAGTGCAAACAGCACGCAGCCGATGGCAAACAGCGCCAAAAACTGCGGCCACACCACATCCAGCCCAGCGCCACGGTACAAAATGCCTTGGGCCAGACTCACGAAATGGGTGGTGGGGGCGGCCAGCATGACGTCTTGCACCAGCTGCGGCATGGACTCGCGCGGCGTGGTGCCCCCCGACAGCAGCTGCAGCGGCAGCAGCGTCAGCACCATCAACAGGCCAAACTGCGGCATGGAGCGCGCCACGGTGGCCATGAAGATGCCCATGGCCGTGGTGGCAAACAGGCACAGCGCCGCACCGGCCATGAACAGCGCAATGCTGCCCTCAATCGGCACTTGCAAAAAGCCGCGCACCACCAGGTTCAGCGACACCCCGGCCGCCACCAGCACCACGGCGCCCATGGACCACACTTTGGCCAGCATGATTTCAGTGGGCGTGACGGGCATGACCAGCAAGTGCTCAATCGTGCCGTGCTCACGCTCGCGGATCAGGGCAGCGCCCGTGAGGATGATGGAGAGCATGGTCACGTTGTTGATGATTTGCATCACCCCGCCAAACCACATTTTGTTGAGCGAGGGGTTAAAGCGCGCGCGCACTTCCAGCGCCACGGGGGTGCTGGCCGCCGCGCGGTGGCGTTGCACAAATTCGTTGACCTCGGCCATCACAATCTGCTGGATATAGCCGTTGCCCGAGAAGGCCTGGCTCATGCGCGTGGCATCCACATTCAATTGCAGCTCAACTTTTTTGCCCGCCAGCACATCGCGCTGAAAGCCTGGGGGAATGGTCAGCGCAAAGGTGAACTTGCCCGCGTCCATGCCGGGGTCCACCGCTTGCACGCCTGAGAGCTGCAAGGGCATGAAATGGGGCGGGTAAAAGGCCGAGGTAATGCGCGCCGACAGCGGTGACTGGTCTTCGTCCACGATGGCAATCGGGGCGTGGTGCAGCGTCTCGGGCATGGCCGATGCGGCGGTGTACACCGACAGGGTGAAGGTATAGACAATCAGCACCAGCATGACGGGGTCGCGCCACAGGCTCCACAGCTCTTTGACGCCCAGACGCCAGATATTTTTCAAGCTATGCCGCATTGCAAAGCCTCCTGTCAAACATAGGGGCCATGGCTATTTGTCCTGCTTGGGCAGCGCCCACACGGCAATCCCCATGATGACGGGGATTGCCGCCAGCAGTGGCCAGAAAGAGGCGGCCAGATCGTGCAGGTCCAGCGCCTTGCTAAATACGCCACGGCTGATGGTGAACATGTGCGTGGCCGGGTAGTACTCACCAATGATGCGGCCCGCGCCTTCCAGGGATGAGACGGGGTCGGTCAGTCCCGAAAACTGGGTGGCCGGAATCAGCGTGCCCAGCATGGCAAAAAACATGGCGGCAATCTGGCTGCGCGTGACGGCCGACGCCAGCAGGCCCATGCCGGTGGTGATGATGCTGAAGATCAACGCCGCCAGCGTGAGTGTGAACACGCTGCCGGTGATGGGCACATCAAACACCAGCACGGCCATCAGGCACATGAGCACATAGTTCAGCATGGCCAGTGCCACATAAGGCAGTTGCTTGCCCAGCAAAAACTCCATGCGCGTGACTGGGGTGACGTACAGGTTCACGATGGAGCCCAGCTCTTTCTCGCGCACCACCGCCAGCGCAGTGAGCATGGCGGGCAGCATCATCAGCAGCAGCGGAATGACGGCTGGCACCATGGCGGGCAGGCTTTTTACGTCTGGGTTGTAGCGAAAACGGGTTTCCATGCTGACCTGGCTGCTCAGCCGCTGCCCGGTGCGTTCGCGCACCTGCTCGGCCAGCCAATACTGGTGAATGCCTTGCACATAGCCCTTGACGGTTTCGCCGCGGGTGGGCATGGCGCCGTCAAACCAGGCGCCCACAGCCGTGGGGGTGCCGCGCAGAATGTCGCGCCCAAAACCGGGGGGGATTTCAATGGCCACCACAATCTTGCCGGCCCGCATGCGCTGGTCCAGATCTTCGTAAGACGTCAGCGGCGGTTGCTCCACAAAATAGCGCGAGCCCGACAGGCTTTGCGTGTAGCTTTGGCTCAGCGTGCTTTGGTCGCGGTCCAGCACGGCAAATGTCAGGTCTTCCACATCAAAGCTGATGCCAAAGCCAATCACCACCATCAGCACCAGCGAGCCCACCAGCGCCAGCGTGGCGCGCATCGGGTCGCGCTGCAGCTCCAGCGACTCGCGCCACAGATAGCTCCACATGCGCTGCAGGCTAAAGCGGGGGGGGGCGCTAGTGCTATGAGAAACCATAGCGCCTTGCGCTGGTGATTGCTCGGTTTCAGATGGTTTTGATGCTGAAGTGCTTGTTTTATCAGCGCTGGCAGCTATTTTTTTGGTGTTGAGGTCGGGGGCAGGTTCGCCCGATGCTTCCACCAGATAGCCAATAAATGCTTCTTCCAGCGTCGCCGCGCCGCGCTTTTCAACCAGCTTGGCGGGCACGTCGGAGTCGAGCACTTTGCCCGCGTGCATCATGGACATGCGGTCGCAGCGCTCGGCCTCGTTCATGAAGTGGGTGGAGATGAAAATCGTCACCTTGTCGCGGCGCGACAGCTCCACCAGCAAACGCCAGAATTGGTCGCGCGCCACCGGGTCTACGCCAGAGGTGGGTTCATCCAGAATCAGCAACTCCGGGCTGTGCACCATGGCCACGGCCAGCGACAGGCGCTGGCGCAGGCCCAGCGGCAGTTGCTCGGGCAGCTCGTGGCGCTCTTGCTGCAGGCCAAAGCGCTGCAACATGGCTTCTACGCGGGCGTTGATTTGCTCTGGCGGCACATGAAACAGCTGCGCGTGCAGCACCAGGTTTTGCAGCACGGTCAGCTCGCCGTACAGCGAAAACGCTTGCGACATATAGCCCACGCGGCGGCGCGTGGCAATGTCGTGCGGATCGACCTCATGGCCAAACAGCCAGGCTTTGCCTTCGCTGGCAGGCATCAGGCCGGTCAGCATTTTCATGGTGGTGGATTTACCGCAGCCGTTGGAGCCCAGAAAGCCAAAAATCTCGCCCCGGCGAATGCGAAAGTTCACGTGATCCACGGCCACAAAGTCACCAAACCGCATGGTGAGGTCTTGGGCCTCAATCGCGATGTCATCGTCGCTGGCCTGCAGCGGTGGAATCAGCACCTCGCTGTGCCCGTGCTTTTTGGCCTGCGGCAGCAAGGCGATGAAAGCCGCCTCCAGCGATGCTGTGTGCGTGCGCTGCAGCAGCTCATCGGGCGTGCCAGTGGCCAGAATCTGGCCGTCGTCCATGGCCACCAGCCAGTCAAACCGCTGGGCTTCGTCCATATAGGCCGTTGCCACCAGCACACTCATGTGAGGGCGTGTGGTGCGGATGCGGTTGATTAAATCCCAGAACTGCGCGCGGGCCAGCGGGTCTACGCCGGTGGTGGGCTCGTCCAGAATCAGCAAGTCCGGGTCGTGGATCAGTGCGCAGCACAAACCCAGCTTTTGTTTCATACCGCCCGACAGCTTGCCTGCGGGGCGCGAGAGAAACTGCTTCAGCCCCGTGCTTTGCGTCAAATCGTCAATGCGTGCGCGGCGTTCGGCCTGGTTGTGGCCAAACAGGCGGGCAAAAAACTGTAGGTTTTCTTCGACCGACAAGGTCGGGTAGAGGTTTTTGCCCAAGCCTTGCGGCATATAGGCAATGCGCGGGCACACAGCGTCACGGTGCGCCTTGCTGCGCATGTCGCCACCCAGCACGTGAACTTCGCCTTCCTGCAACTGGCGTGCCCCAGACAGCAAAGACAGCAGGCTGGATTTGCCCACACCATCAGGCCCAATCAAGCCGACCATGCCTCCTGCCGGAATGTCCAGCGACAGGTCGCGCAGTGCCACTGCGCTGCCATAGCGCAGGTGTACGTTCTGAAGGTGGGCGACCGGCGCCGGGGCAGCACCTGGTACCAAGGTAGCGGCCATGCGCTTACTCCGGCAGCTTCACCTGCAAATGTGCAGGCCACTGTGCGCCAGGCTCGGCCAATACCCAGGCCTGGCCTGGCAGGCCGGTCTTGACCTGGGTGAGGTGTTTTTGCAGCAGTTGCGGATCCAGCTGTGCCTTCACCCGGAACATGAGCTTTTGCCGTTCGCTGGCCGTTTCCACGGTTTTGGGCGTGAACTGCGCGGTGGCGGACACAAACGATACCTTGGCCGGAATCACAAATTGCGGCGCCGCATCCAGCACGATGCGCACTTCGGAGCCCAAGGCAACCCGGCCTGCCACGGTTTCAGGCAAGAAAAAGCTCATGTAGACATCGGCCAAGTCCACCAGATTGAGCACTTTGCCGCCTGCGCCCAGGACTTCACCGGGCTGTGCCAAGCGAAACTGCACGCGGCCATCGCGGGGGGCAAGCAAAGTGCTGTCGTCCAGCTCTGCCGCAACGCGCTGCACGGTAGCTTGTGCAGCCACCACGGCGGAGTCTGCGCCTGTGACTTGTGCCTGGGCGGCGGTAATGGCGGCTTGCGCGGCAGCTGCCTGCGCCTGTGCGGCTTTCAGCGCCGCTTGTGCGCCGCGTACGCGGGCACGGTCATCGTCCAGCTCTTGGGCAGAGCTGGCGCCTTCGCGGGTCAGGGTCTCAGAGCGTGCCAGACGGCGCTGGGCCGCGTCCAAATCGGCTTCACGCTGGGCTACGACGGCAAGGGCCGCAGCGTGGTCACTCTGGCGCAGCGCCACCTGTGCCTTCGAGGCCGCCACGTTGTGGACGGCGCGGTCTTTGCCGGCGACGGCCTCGTCGTACTGCGCCTGCAAGCTGGTAATTTGCATACGTGCCAGCGGCTCGCCCGCTTTCACGAAGTCCCCTTCACCCACCAAAATTTCCTCAACGCGCCCGCCCAGTTTGGTGGCGATGTCCACTTCGGTGGCTTCGATACGGCCATTGCCGCCAGCCAGACCTTCATTGGCGTGGCTGGCTTGCCATTGTTTCCATGCATAACCACCGGCGAGCACCAAAGCAGCGGCTACTGCCAGGAGGGTCAGGGTTTTCTTTTTGCTGTTGTTGGACATGGTGTGTGCGGTATTCAGGAGTGGGGCGTTGGGGTGCTGGCGCTGGCTGCGGGCGCGGCGGTGCCCAAGCTGGTGCCTCCGCCCAATGCGGTGTACAGGCTGACGTGGGCGCTTTGCAGTGCGTAGCACGCTTGCACCAGCTGCTGGGCTGCGCTGAGCAGCTCGCGCTGAGCATCCAGAACGTCCAGATAGGGCGATGCGCCGTTGTCGTAGCGCAGTTGTGCCAGCCGGGCGCGCTCTTGCAGCGATTGCAGATTGCTTTGCTGAATGTCCACTTGCTGGGCCATGCCCTGGCGCATCGCCAGCGCATCGGCCACTTCACGGAATGCCGTCTGGATGGTGCGCTCGTACGTCACCACGGCGGCGTTTTGGCGCACGGCAGCCAAGTCCAGATTGGCTTGGCGCCTGCCACCATCAAAGATGGGCAAGGCAATGCTGGGCATGAACGTCCATGCTTGGCTGCCGGATTCAAACAAGCCGCTGAGCTCGGCACTGCCACTGCCCCAACTGCCGGTCAAGGCAATGCGGGGAAAGAAGGCCGCACGCGCGGCGCCCACTTGTGCGCGTGAGGCGTGCAGCTGGTGCTCGGCGGCGATGATGTCGGGGCGCGCCGTCAGCAGGCTTGAGGGCAAGCCCACAGGTAGGGGGGCAAATATCTGGGCGTCGCGCTCTAGCGGCGGCAGTTGCGCAACGTCGGCCCCGGTGAGCAAATGCAGCGCATGGGCAAGCTGTGCGCGCTCTTGCTCCAGCTGTACAGCGATGGCCAGCGCTTGGTGGTGCAGGCTTTGTACCTGCGTGAGTGCATATTTGCTGGTCGCGCCCACTTCATGGCGGCGCGTGAAGATGCGCAGCGTTTCTGCACGGCTTTGCACGGTGCTGCGCGTTAGCGCCAAACGGTCGTCGGCTTCGCGCAGCGCCAGATAGGTGCGAGCCACTTGCGCCAAAAACGCTTGGCGCGCGGCTTGCGCGCCGGCTTCCGAGGCGAGGTATTGCTGCAGGGCTGCTTCACTGAGTTGGCGCACACGCCCCCACAAATCAAGCTCCCAGCTGTTGAGGCCCACAAAAACCTCGTGATCACTCCCCACAACCGATTGGCGGGAGGCATTCAAATCCCCCGGCACACGGGCGCGGGAGTGGCTGCCGCCCAGGCCGATGCTGGGCAGGCGGTCTGCACGCTGAATTCCATACGCTGCGCGTGCTTCTTGTGCGCGCAGCAAGGCAAGGCGCAGGTCATGGTTGTGGGTGCTGGCTTGCTCAAGCAACTGCTGCAAAGTGCGGTCTTGCACCATGGCTTGCCACGCAGGCAAGCCAGTGTCCGCACTGGCTGTGGCAGCGAAATCACTTGCAGGGTAGTGGGCTGGAAGCGTCGTATTAGGCTCTGTCAGTGCCTGGCTGGGCGCGCAGCCTGTGACAAGTATCGCCATGCAAAGACCGAGGGCTGCATAAGCGCTGGCACGTGGGAGGGGCGGGAAGGCTGAATGCATGTCTGTACGTATGGGGTGCATGGCCTGTTATACCGACCTTGTGCGTCAATCAGCAAATACTGATGCAGTGCAGTTTGAAAGTTTTTGCTGGACTTGCTCTTGAGCTAAGTCAAGCCGATACCGACTGGTCGGTTTTTAACGGTGGCAAACACCTTCATGTGAGCCCTCATGCTCCATGGAGATGGGGCATCAAGGGCGCAACAAACGCAGCAACAACAGCCTGTGCTGTGGTCGCAAGGCTTGGATGGCTTGTGGTGTGGGCGCCTCGCCGCTGGCCAAAATCATGAAGAGACTCTGGGTCATGGGCAGCATCAGAATGGAGCAATCCATCAGCCCCTCTGGCGCAGTCACAAAACCTTCGGCAATGGCACGCTGCATCAGCCGCTCATGGTTTTGGGCGTGCATGCGCATCATGTTCTGGTGCCAATCCTGCATGCCTTGCGGAAGGCGTGGAGCCTCAGCCAAGAGCAGGCGAATGGTCGGCAAAACGGACGGGGCGGTCAAACGCTGCAGCGTGTGATCGACAAAGGCATCCACCAAATCTTCCAGAGTGCGTGCCTCGCAGGGCCACCAATGCAGGTTCTCCAGCAGCGGAGCCTCCAGCACGCGCGCTAGAAGTTGTTGTAGCAGCGACTCTTTGCTGGGAAAGTGCGCATACAAACCGCCTTTAGAAAGCCCTGCTGACCGGGCAATGTCTTCCATGCGCGCGGCGTTATAGCCTTGGCGTGAAAACTCAGCCAAGGCCGCATCCAGGATGTGCTGCACGCGCACTTCGGCAGGAAGGCGCTGGCGGCGTCGGTGAGATTCATGAAGCATGGGTGAGTGTGTGCAAAAAACAGCCCAAATTATCTGGCACGCCGCGCATTGACACGCGGGTGTCAACGGCCGCTAAGGCGCTGTGTCGTCTTCGAGCGGGTACAACTCAAAACAGCGCGCAAGATGGGACTGTGGATTGGCAGAGGTGGTGGCATTGGCTATGCTGTGACCATGGTAGCTGCAAATTGCACGGGTACACGCCGATGTCTCATGCGCTGTGCATGGGGCTTGGCTTTGCTCATGACGGGTTGCGCCAGCGCGCCCACACCCCATGGCAAAGTACAAGGCGATGCCTTTTCCATGCAAGAGATGCTGCAGTCAGACAGCAACCGGATTGCTACCCTTGCCATGCAAGAAAACCTGGACAGTCTGATGCGGCTGATGGACAAGCTCTACCAGCGCAACCCCGCCGAATGGCGCAAAACGGCAGCTTCGCGCGAGGCAGCCATGGCCCATGTTCGCAGTGCCATTCTGGGCAAACAGGTGTGGCCAGCGCTGCAAGCGCATCGTGATGTCATGGCACTGAGCAAAGCGCTCAGCACCGATTTTGCGGGGGACCGGGTGGGTGCTTTTATCTATGCCATGGGCGACATGCTTTTGACGTCGCATGGCGGAAAAACCAGCTTCACCTTGGTAGACAGCCTGAACCCTCAGCATGTCTACAACGCCGCCCGCAATGTGGAGATTGCCAATTGGGTGCTGAACCACCGCCAAAACGCCCAAGGCCAGCCCTTGCTGCTGTCCAACCACATCTCTGCACAAGAACGCAATCTGAGCTTTGAGCGCGAAATGGGCAAAGTGATTGCACGGCTGGACTTGGTGGCCAGTTTTAGTACCGAGCGCGTGCGGCGCTCGGCGATTGGTTTGGGGCAGAGCCTGGTGGGCGGCCCTTTGCTACAGTTTTTACCTGTGCGTTAGGCGTGGTTGCAGCGCTGCGGGCTAGTTTTTATGTCGATAGCGTTCCCGTTACGCCCAGCAGTTCGTGCAACCGCGTGCTGGTGGTGGTGTATTGCAGCAGCACGGGTTTGTCGGTCAGATACTCGGCAATCGAAAAACCCGCCAGTGTCGCTTCGTGAAAACCGCACAGCAGCAGCTTGCGCTTGCCGGGGTAGGTATTGATATCGCCCACGGCATAGATGCCCGGCGCTTCGGTCACAAAGGTGCTGGTGTCTACCGGCAGCTGCTTTTTGACCAGCTCCAACCCCCAGTCCGCCACCGGCCCTAGCTTGGGTGAGATGCCTTGGAACACCAGCCATTGCTGTACATCCAGGTCATGGTTGCTGCCATCGGGCAGGGTCACTGCCACAGCGCTCAAGGCCATGCCCTCGGCTTGCAGCGCTTGGGGCTGCGCAGCCAGCACGCGGATATTGCCTGCGTCTTGGTGCATGCGCAGTTGGGCCAGCAAAGCCTCAGGGGCGGTAAAGACATCGCGGCGGTGCATCAAAGTGACGCTGGCAGCCTGGTGGTGCACAGTGTCTAGGGCCGCTTGCACGGCCAGCTCATCGCCGCCGTGGACCAGTACATGCTGGCCTTGGAGTGCCAGCGAACCTAAATCGGTGGGGTGGTAATGCACGCTGTGGCCCACCAAGGCTTCGATTCCCTCAAGCTTGACGGTCTTGGGCACAAAAGCGCCTACGCCGGCGGCAATCACCACGGCTTTGGCAAGCAGTGCGGTGCCTTGATCGGTGCCCAGCAGCCAGCGCCCATCGTCTTGTTGCACCAGTGTTTGCACCTGCTGTGCCAAGTGCAGCGTGGGTGCAAATGGGGCCATTTGCTCGCGCAGGCGCTCCACCAACTCGGCGCCGCTGCAGGCCTTGATGCCGGGAATGTCGTAGATGGGTTTGTGGGGGTACAGCTGCGCGCATTGCCCCCCCAGGTGGGGCAGGGCATCGATCAAGTGGCAGTGCAGGCCTTGCAAGCCCAGCTGAAAGACTTGAAACATGCCTACGGCGCCTGCACCGATCACAGCCACGTCGGTTTCAGCAGGTGGTTTTGAAGGGATGGCCGTGGTCATGGTTGGGTCTTTCTCAAAAGCAAACAGCCCCAATGCAGGGGCTGTTGAGGGGGGCACGCACCACAGAGGTGGCGTGTGGCACAGGGAAACGGTTTAGCGCTCCAGCAAGCTGAGCTTACCTTCCTTGCCATTCCATTCATCGGCATCGGGCAGAGAAGCCTTGCGCTTGGTGATGCTCTTCCAGCCCTTGGCCACGGCCAGTTCCGCGTTGAGCTTGATGAAGTGCAACTGGTCTGCCGGCGTATCTTCTTCCGCAAAGATGGCGTTGGCAGGGCACTCGGGGATGCAAACCGCGCAGTCGATGCACTCATCGGGGTCAATCACGAGGAAGTTTGGGCCTTCGCGGAAGCAGTCCACGGGGCAAACGTCCACGCAGTCGGTGTATTTGCACTTGATGCAGTTTTCGGTGACGACGTGTGTCATGAGAGATTCTTCTTATGCAGTGGGTTCAGGTGTAACCCGTAATTCTAGGTTTTTTCTGCCGCAATGCCACGGGCCGCGGCAGATTCATACGCGGCAAGCTCTGGTTTGGGTCAAATCATTGCACCAAAACCGCGCCCGCCGTGGCGTTGCTGGCGGTGTCGACCAGAATCAAAGACCCCAGAGCACGGCTGTGGGCAAAGGCAGCGGCAGGAATGGCTTCTTGCAGGGCAAATTCCACCACACCGATGGCATTGGGCTCCAGTTGCGTCGCTGCTTCTTGCGCCAGGGTGTGGATGTTGAGGCGGTGCACCACACGCTGGGCCTTGGCTTTGACCCAGCGATGGCCGTGCAGCGCCCAGTAGACCCGGCCGGGCACCAGGGGTTCGTTGTCCATCCAGGCCACGGTGGCGCTCAGGCTGCGGCTGCTGGGCCAGGCGGGCTGGGCTGTGGGGGTGTCGAAATCATCGTCGGCCACGGCGGCCTGCGCGGGTGCAGCCACGATCCAGTCGCCGCGCGAGACATCCACCTCGCGGTCCAGCGTGATGCCGGCGGACAGACCTGCCGTCACGCCCTGGGGCGCGCGGGCATGGTCGATCACCTGGGCGATGGTGGCCAACTGGCCGCTGGGCAGGATCTGCACCTGCGCGCCCACCTGGGTGCTGCCGGCGGCCACACGGCCCCAGAACACGCGGCGGCCCTGGGTGGTGACGGCGCTGTCGTGGAACTTCTCCACCCATTGCACGGGGAAGGCCAGGGGCAGATTGCTGTCGGCCGGGGTGTTGGGCAGCTGCTCCAGCAGTTGCAGCAGGCTTGGGCCGTCATAGCCGGCCCAGCCATGGTGGGCGTTCACCACGTTGTAGCCCTTGAGGGCCGACACGGGCACAGTGGCCGCCACGGCAATGCCGGCGTCCTGGGCGAAGCGCTCCAGGGCGCCGCGGATGTGGATGAAGGCCAGCGCCGGGTCGGCCACGGCGTCCAGCTTGTTGACGGCAAACACCAGCGAGTGCACGCGCAGCAGGTGGGCCAGCAGGCTGTGGCGGCGCGTCTGCGGCAGCAGTTGCAGGCCGGGGTTCTGCCAGTCCAGCTTGGTGGCGTCCACCAGCACCACGGTGGCGTCTGCGCTGCTGACGGCCGTGACCATGTTGCGTGTGTACTGCTCGTGGCCGGGCGCGTCGCCAATGATGAACTTGCGCGCGTCGGTGTTGAAGTAGCGGTAGGCCACGTCGATGGTGATGCCTTGCTCGCGCTCGGCCGACAGGCCGTCGGTCAGCAGGGCCAGGTTGGTCTCGCCCGACTTGGTCACGCCGGCCAACTGGTCCTGCAGCACGGCGCGGGTGTCCACCAGCAGGCGGCCGATCAGGGTCGACTTGCCATCGTCCACCGAGCCGCAGGTGATGAAGCGCAGGGCGGAGACGTGGTCGGAATCAGAGTCAAATTGGCCGTTAGCGCTTGCTGTGCCAGCGCTAGTAGCTATGGAATGCGTAGTGTTCGTCATAACAGTCTCGGTCTTTCCGTGCCTGAGCACGGCATGAGAGGGAAGCTTTCGCCAGAACCACCGCGCAAGGGCCGCCCCGCCGCGCTGGTGGTGTCCCCCTCCCGCGAAGCGAGAGAGGGGGAAGCGGCACAGCCGCTCAGGGGGAGCTTTTAGAAATACCCGTCTTTCTTGCGCTTTTCCATGGATGCCTCGCTGGTCTTGTCGTCCATGCGCGTGGCGCCGCGTTCGCTGACCTCGGCGGCCAGGGTCTCGATCACGATCTCGGCCGCTGTGGCCGCCGTGCTTTCCACGGGGCAGGTGCAGGTGATGTCGCCCAAGGTGCGAAAACGCACATCGCGTACCACGACGGTTTCGCCGTCTTTGGGCGGGGTCAGCTCCGTCACGGGCACCAGCAGGCCCTTGCGCTCGACGATGTGGCGCGGGTGGCTGTAGTACAGGCTGGGCAGGGCGATCTGCTCACGCTCGATGTACTGCCACACGTCCAGCTCGGTCCAGTTGCTGATGGGGAACACGCGGAAGTGCTCGCCGGGGGCAATGCGGGTGTTGAACAGCGTCCACAGCTCGGGGCGCTGGGCCTTGGGCTGCCACTGGCCAAAGCTGTCGCGGTGGCTGAAGATGCGTTCCTTGGCGCGGGCCTTTTCCTCGTCGCGGCGGGCACCGCCAATCAGCGCATCAAAGCGGAACTCTTCAATCGCTTCCAGCAGCGTGACCGACTGGTGAGCATTGCGGGGCTCTTCCGGGTGGGCCAGGCGCACCGTGCCGCGCGCCATGGAGTCTTCCACGCTGCGCACGATGAGCTCGGCCCCCAGCTCCTGCGCCCGGAAGTCGCGGAAATCGGTCACTTCGGGGAAGTTGTGGCCGGTGTCGATCATCAGCAGCGGGTAGGGGATGCGGCCCGCACCAAAGGCCTTCTCGGCGCAGCGCAGCATGACCAGCGAGTCCTTGCCGCCCGAGAACAGCAGGGCGGGACGTTCAAAGGCGGCGGCCACTTCGCGCAGGATGAAGATGGTTTCCTCTTCCAGCGCATCCAGGTGGCGGTTGCTGAGCTGGCTCAGCACTTGGTTTTCCACACGGGCGTTCATAAATAAACTTTCAAGCTAAATTCGCCTCTAGCGCTTATGCAGAAAGCGCTGGTAGCTATCAATATTTAGTGAGCTAAATGCAGGCCGCATTCGCGGTTGTCTTCACCCTTGGTGGGGTCCACGTAGTCGAAGTTGTTGGGCAGGCCGTGCTGCTCGCAGTATTCGTACAGGTCTTTGGACGACCAGTGCAGCAGGGGCGCCACCTTGATCAGGCCATCGGGGTTGATGCTGACCGGGTCCATGGCGGCGCGCACGGCGGTGTCGGTGGCGCGCAGGGCGGTGAACCAGACCTGGGGCGCGGTCTCGCGCAGGGCGCGGGCAAAGGGCTCCAGCTTCACCTCGGCGGTGAAGGCCGCGTGGCGCGGGTCGTCCAGCGCGGGCGTGGGGCCTTCCACGGCCTCGCGGTGGGCGCGCGAGCGCAGCGGCAGGTAGATCTTGAGGTTGAGCCCAAGCTGCTTGGTCACCGCATCGGCAAACCGATAGGTGGCTTCGGTGTTGTAGCCGTTGTCCATCCAGACCACGGACACGTCGGGGCGGGCGCGCGTCACCATGTGCAGGATCACCGCCTCGAAGGGGCGGAAATTGGTGGTGACGATGGTGGGCAGGTCCAGGCCGACGGCCCAGTTCACCAGGGCCTGGGCGTCGCGGCCCAGTTCGGCATTCACCTGGGCCAGATCGAGGGTGGGGGCAAGTGCGCTCATGCGGTGGCCTGGCGTGCGTTGAAGTGGGGCAGGGGGTTCACGGCGTCGGCCTGGTAGTAGCCGCCGAAGCGCTCGAACTGGCGCTGGGCGTCGGCCGCGTCCACGCCTTCGCGCAGCACAGCGCTGCTGAAGCCGGTGCGCTGCATCTGCACCAGCTGGTCGATCAGCACATCGCCCGTGGCGCGGATGTCGCCCGCAAACTTGCGGCGGCGGCGCAGTAGGTAGGCCTGGCTGAAGGCGCGGCCGTCGGTGAAGGCGGGAAAGTGCAGGTTGATCTGCGTGATGCCGTCCAGATTCACCTCCAGCGCATTCACATCGTTGGCAAGCACCAGGAGGCCGTTGCCGCTTTCGGCGGGGGCTTGGTAGTCGGTATGGGCCAAGATTTGCATGGTTCAATCCTTGTGGTTCTTGGGCTTAGGCGGTGGCTTCTTCCACTTCGGCAGCGGGGTGGCGCGCGGCCTTGCCGGCTTCCTTGAAGGGCTCCACGCCGATGCGGCGCACGGCGTCGATAAAGCGCTCGCCGGGCTGGCGCAGGTCGCGGTAGGTGGTCAGCACGGCTTCCAGCACGTCGGGCACTTCAGCGGCGGAGAACGAGGGGCCGATAACCTTGCCGGCGCTGGCTTCGCCGGACAGCGTGGAGCCGTCCGAGCCGCCCAGCGTGACCTGGTACCACTCCTTGCCGTCCTTATCCACCCCCAGAATGCCGATGTGACCGCTGTGGTGGTGCCCGCATGAATTGATGCAGCCGCTGATGTGCAGGTCGATTTCGCCAATGTCGTCCAGCTCGTCCAGATCCTGGTAGCGCTGGGTGATGGCTTCGGCAATCGGCAGGCTGCGGGCGTTGGCCAGCGCACAGAAGTCGCCGCCGGGGCAGGCGATCATGTCGGTCAGCAGGGCCACGTTGGTGCTGGCCAGGCCCAGGGCCTTGGCGGCTTCAAACAAGTTCACCAGCTGGCTCACAGGTACCCAGGGCAGCAGCACGTTTTGGTCGTGGGTGATGCGTGCTTCGCCGGCTGAGTAGGTGTCCATCAGCTGGGCCAAGGCATCCAGCTGGTCCCCTGTGGCATCGCCCGGAGCTTGGCCTGCGCGCTTGAATGACAGCGTCACGGCGCGCAGCGCCGGGTTGCGGTGCGGGTGCACGTTGCGGCTGAGCCAGCGGGCAAATGCAGGGGTGCGCGCAGCGTGTTCGACGATCGCTTGCTCGGCCTTGGACGCATCGATATCTGCCACCTGCGGCAGTACGGGGTCGACAAAGCAGGCGGCCACGCGGTCAAACTCGGCCTGTGAAATGGTGTGCGGGCCGCCGTCCACCTCCACAATCTGGCGGAACTCTTCTTCCACCGCGTCGATGTAGGCCTGGCCTTCGGCCTTGACCAAAATCTTGATGCGCGCTTTGTACTTGTTGTCGCGGCGGCCCAGCTCGTTATAGACCCGAACAATCGCTTCGATGTAATTCATGATCTGGTTCCAGGGCAGGAACTCACGCATCAGCGGCGCCACCACGGGGGTGCGGCCCATGCCGCCGCCCACGTACACCTTAAAGCCAATCTCACCGGCCTCGTTTTTGACCAGTTTCAGGCCCACATCGTGCCAGCCGCTGGCGGCGCGGTCCTCTTGCGCGCCCACGATGGCAATCTTGAACTTGCGCGGCAGGAAGGCGAACTCGGGGTGCAGCGTGGTCCACTGGCGCAAAATTTCTGCGTAGGGGCGGGGGTCAACCACTTCATCCACGGCAATCCCAGCCAGCGCATCGGTGGTGGTGTTGCGGATGCAGTTGCCGCTGGTCTGGATGCCGTGCAGGTTGGCCGTAGCCAGCAAATCCATCACATCCGCTGCTTTGGACAGCGGAATCCAGTTGAACTGCACATTGGTGCGTGTGGTGAAGTGGGCGCAGTGCGTGGGCAAAAAGGTGGTGCCCAGCTTGCCCTGGCCGTCCATCGCAGCCTGGAAGACTTCGGCTTCGGGCGCGTCATACTCGCGTGCCACCTTGGCCAGCACGCGGATTTGCTGGCTGTTCACCTCGCCGTAAGGAATGGCCACGCGCAGCATGGGCGCGTAGCGCTGCACATACCAGCCGTTTTGCAGGCGCAGGGGGCGAAAGTCATCTTCGGAGAGCTTGCCACTTTCCCAGCGCTGCAGCTGGTCACGGAACTGGGCAGCACGTTGCTGCACGAAGGTGGCGTCGAATTCTGTGTATTGGTACATGGCGCAGTCGTCATCGTGGGCGGTTGGGCATCGGGGGAATGCTTTTCCGCTACTGGCTGCGCACTGTAAGCAAGCGCTTTATAAAAACAAACGATTGTTTTGTTTCGCAAATATTATTTTTTGATATATAGAGCACCGCATTCCCGCGCGGATGGGGCGGGCGGGGCAAAGAGCGTGCTTACACGGCGGGCCGTCGGCCAGCGTGGGTGCCACGCGCGCATGCGGGCCACCCTTGGCATGCGACGGCAGGCGTGCGCTTAGAAGGGCTTGGCGCCCATCAGGCCCGTTAGCGCCAGCAGCATGGCCAGTTGCAGCACCAGCAGCACGCGGCGGCTGCCTGCCTTGGCGGGGTCTGTATTGCGTTTGGCAAAGCCAATGCACAGGCCGTGTACCACGTACAGCATCAAGCCAATGTAGGGGTACAGCATGTGCTGCCAGGGGCCGACAAAGGTGACGACAAGGCCGGTCAGGGCGGCAATGCCGCCAAAGATGCGCGTTAGCACATAGACCAGCGTGGATTTGCCCGCTGGTGTGGTTTTCCAGGCCATGCCCAAGTAGGCGATGGAAAGCAGCAGCGTAAACACTGCAAACAGCGTGTGAGCGTGCTTGAAAGCGGTATACATCATGGGTGGTGAAATCCGTGGGCAGAAGGTGAAAGCAAAACCAGTAGCTGCTGGCGCTCTAGTTATTTGGTTTTTGGCACGATTGTGCTTGCAAATGCCTGAAATATCTACGCAATCAGCTATCTTTTTGACGGATGGCGTGGGCGCTACTGCTGCCTCCCATTGCCCCCGCCACTGCTGCTTGCATGGCCCGAACGCAGTGTTTCCAGGTGGATGCTGGTTTCAGAGTGGCTGATGCCCTTGATCAGCCGAATGCGCTCCAGCGCGCGGGCCAGCTCGGGCAGGGTGGGCACTTGCAACTCGGCCAGCAAATCCCACTGGCCGTTGGTGGCGTGCAGGGCTTGTACGGCGGGCTCGCCCAGCAAGCTGGCCGTTACACGGCGCGCATCGTTGCCTTCAATCGCAATGCTCATCCACGCTTGCAGTCCACCGGTTTCGGCCTCGGGCTTGAGGCGCAGCGTGTAGCCTACGATCACGCCGTCATCTTCCAGCCTGCGCAGGCGGTTGGTGACCGTGCCGCGCGACACGCCCAGCCGCGCCGCCAGCGTGGCCACGCTTTCGCGGGCGTTGTGGCGCAGCAGGGCGATCAGGCGTTGGTCAATTTGATCAATATTGGACATAGTGGCAATTTCTTCTGTCGAAATGCTAGGTATTTGACTATTTCAATCCATATTTGACAATTTGAATTGCTGTCAGCCTGTGCCACGCTCTGGGTATGACCGATGACATGGCCGGAGGATGTATGAGCCACTTACACAGCAACCCGCTTTCCACCCCATCCACCCCCGTGCAAGTGCACACCGAATTTTTGAGCGCCACGGATGCCGCCCGGCTGGTGGCGCGCGTGGGCGTAGAGGCCTGTTTGCGCCAGATGGTGGAGGCGCTGGAAGCCGACTTTGCCCGCTGGAGCGACTTTGACAAAACCGCACGCACGGCAGCGCATTCCGCCCACGGCGTGATCGAGCTGATGCCCGTGGCCGACGCGCACGACTACGCCTTCAAGTACGTCAACGGCCACCCCATCAACACCCAGCACGGCCTGCCCACGGTGATGGCCTTTGGTGCCTTGGCCGATGTAGCCACCGGCGCGCCACGCTTTGTGAGCGAGCTGACGCTGACCACCGCACTGCGCACTGCGGCCACCTCGGCCATGGTGGCGCGCCGGCTGGCGCGGCCGGACAGCCGCTGCATGGCGCTGATTGGCAATGGCGCGCAAAGCGAATTTCAGGCGCTGGCCTTTATCACACTGCTGGGCATGCACCGCCTGCAACTGTTTGATGTGGATGCCGCGGCCACCGCCAAGCTGCAGCGCAATCTGGCACCGTTTGCGGCGCAGTGGGGGGTAGACGTGGTGGTGGCGCCCAGCGTGGCTGCGGCAGTGCATGGCGCCGACATCATCACCACCGTCACCGCTGACAAGCGCAACGCCACCATCCTCACCGCTGACATGCTGGCACCCGGCATGCACTTGAATGCCGTGGGCGGTGATTGCCCTGGCAAAACCGAACTGGCGGCCGAGGTGCTGCACCGCAGCAGCGTGTTTGTAGAGTACGAACCCCAGACCCGCATGGAAGGCGAGCTGCAGCAAATGCCCGCCGACTTTCCCGTCACCGAGTTCTGGCGCGTGCTGACCGGGCAAGCGCCCGGGCGGGTGTCTGCAGCGCAGATCACCCTGTTTGACTCGGTAGGTTTTGCGTTGGAGGATTACTCCGCGCTGCGCACCATGCAGGCACTGGGCCGTGAGGCCGGACTACTCTCGCAGATTGAACTGGTGCCCGCATTAACAGACCCCAAGGATGTATTTGGCTTGTTGCGCCAGACTGCAGACGGGGAGCAACGTACATTGAAAAAGGTAGCCTGAATGAACGCCCCCACTCCACTTCGAAAAGATGAGCTGCTTGCGCAAGACCCACAAGCGCTAGCGGCACAAAAGGCCGTTACCTTGATTGGCGTGCCCACCGATGTGGGTGCGGGCCGACTGGGTGCGGCCATGGGCCCTGATGCCCTGCGTGTGGCCCAGCTAGGCCGGGCCTTGGCACGCTTTGGTGTGGACGTGCAAGACATTGGCAACCTGGCGGGCCCGCCCAACCCCCGTGGCCCGCGCGATGCGCAGGGCCTGCGCAACTACGCCGAATGCCTGGCCTGGAACCAAGCGGCGCACGATGCCGTGTACGCCCAGCTGAAGGCCGGGCGCATGCCCATCATGCTGGGGGGCGACCACACCCTGGCCACCGGCTCTATCAGCGCCGTGGCGCGCCACTGTCGCGTCACCGGCCAGCGCCTGCGTGTGCTGTGGCTGGACGCCCACGCCGACTGCAACCTGCCCGAGATCAGCCCCACCGGCAACCTGCACGGCATGCCCGTGGCCAGCCTCTGCGGCCACGGCCCCGAGCCGCTGGCGGCGATGTCCGGCGGCATCCCCGCTGTGCAAGGTGCGCAAATCTGCCAGATCGGCCTGCGCAGCGTGGATGCGGTGGAAAAACGCATCATCCAGCGCCTGGGCCTGGAGGTGTTCGACATGCGCGCCATCGACGAACAGGGCATGCGTGCCGTGATGCAGCAGGCCCTGGCGGGGCTGGATGGCCCGGATGGCGAGGGCGTGCACCTGCACCTGAGCTTCGACGTGGATTTCCTGGACCCCGAGATCGCCCCCGGCACCGGCACCACCGTGCGCGGCGGCCCCAACTACCGTGAGGCCCAGCTGTGCATGGAAATGATTGCCGACACGGGACGCCTGGCCTCGCTCGACATTGTGGAGCTGAACCCGGCGCTGGATATCCGCAACCAGACGGCCGAACTGGTGGTGGATTTGGTTGAGAGTTTGTTTGGCAAGAGTACGCTGGTGAGGGCGTGACGCGCGCCGTGAGACCAGCCAATACTCGGGGTTCTACAACTTCAAATGAAGCGCATCGGGCCAAGAATCAACCCAAGCGCTGCAGGCGGGGTTGGGAACTATGCCGGTTGCACACTGCAGACGGCATAGCGCCCTGAGTCACACGGTTCAAATTACCAGACGCTTGATTGCATGCCAGTGCGGTCATCCAACGAGCGCTAGCTTTCTTATTCTCTCTATTCCCCTATTGCATGGGGAACCTTACGCACACTGTCATCGCAGCGTAAGCATATGATCAGCAAGCAGATAACTTGACCTAGGTCTGATTTCAGTACAACCCTGACCCGGGCGAATGGCTCGCTTTCCGAAGCCCGCCACATGCTTGCTCCGCGACCGAGTGGGGTTGCGACTCCTTCTCTAGAAATTTTTAGTGTCAGATATTTTCATCCAATATTTTAATTATCTAAAAAATAATTTAATTTTTATAAATTAATCATGCATATAAAGTAATTGAAAATTAATGAATAGATTTTTTTATACTGTTGTTGCCTTTATTTGCGGCCTGATTCTGGTCATTGCACCAATAGCATTTTCAATTTATTGGGCATGGGAGTACAATATTGAAAATCAGGTGGAACGCACATCCTCGATTGCACAAGAGGTTTTGCGTCGAAATACTGAAGGTGCTTATCAGGTGCAATCAATATATCAGGAGCTAGTCAACTTAAAAACAAATAGCGCCTGTGATTCTGAAAATATTGATTTAATGAAAAGGCTAGACTTGCAGTCAGAGCAAGTACAGATTGTCGGTTATGTGGAAGATAATATTTTTCGTTGTTCTTCACATAGCCATCACGATATATACTTAGGTCCTCCTGCATATCTAACACCTTATGGTAGCGAGGTGCGCCCTTCATTTGAATTTTCTTTTTTGCCAAAAACTAAATTTTTATTGGTAACAAATAAATCTACAGGTTATACCGTTGCTATCCATGAAAAAACTATTCTTGGAATTTTTAATAATGATCATGATGTATCGCTAGGTCTTTATTCATTATCATCTAAAAAAATAATAGTTAGTAGAGGACTTATAAAAGAGGAATGGATAAATCGTATCGATAAAAATCAGCAAGCTAAATTTGTTGATGATGATAGTTTTGTTGTTATGCAAAAGTCAAAAGATCTTGATTTTGTTTCTGTTGCAGCAATACCTGTTAACAGTGTTAATCAAGGTCTTTATGAGATTGCTGCCATACTTGTTCCTATTGGGGTATTTTCTGGCGGGTTATTGGCTTTGGCCTTTGTAAAGCTAACGCGACAGCAGTTAAGCATGACAGCATCATTAAAAAGAGCATTAAAAAGAAAAGAATTCTTTATGCTTTATCAGCCTGTCATAGATTTAAAAACTGGCTTGTGTGTAGGCGCAGAAGCACTTGTTAGATGGCGCAGGTCTACGGGAGAAATGGTGGCGCCTGATATTTTTATTAAAGTTGCTGAGGAATCTGGCGTTATTAAAGAAATAACTTCGCATGTTATTAAAATGGTGGCGTTAGAAAATAAAAATTTATTTAAAACACATCCTGATTTTCATATTGCTATCAATTTGTCTGCAAGCGATATATCGTCAAAAGAAATACTTGGAGATCTTCAATATCTTTTGAATATTACGGGAGCCTCAAAAAACAATTTTTTAGTAGAGGTGACTGAGCGAGGTTTTGTACAGGCAGATGTTGTCAAAACTATATTGCAAGATATCCGTGCTATGGGCATTGATGTTGCAATCGATGATTTTGGTACAGGCTATTCGAGCCTGTCATATCTTGAAAAATTTGAAATAGATTATTTAAAAATAGATAAATCTTTTGTGGATACCCTTGGAAAAGAGTCTGCCACAAGTCAAGTGGTACCGCATATTATTGAAATGGCTAAATCATTAAAATTAAAAATGATTGCAGAGGGTGTGGAAGAAGAGGCGAAATTTATATATCTGCGTGATCATGGTGTGCAGTTTGCACAAGGGTGGCTTTTTTCTAAGCCCATAAGTTTTCATGATTTAAAAATTAAGTTGGATAATCAAATTACTTGAATATGAAAGATAGATTGTAGTTTGATGTGTATTTTTGGAAATTATGCATTAATACCCTACTTGAAGTAAGATTATCAATCTCTCAGTGCCCGTTCTGTAGATCAAAAGAAGCACCCAGTTGTCTGTGAAGTCATGCCGTTCGACTATGTGTGGCATTTGTGGCATAGGGATGAAAATCGCATTGTGAAGCATTTTTTGCGTCGATTTACTTTGAATCTGCAGTTTCAGGCGTATCAGCGATGCCATCGACTAGCTGGAAAGAGTTTTGCTTCATGTATAACATTCTGTGGTTGACGGAAGCTAAATGTGAGATGCGCTTGTAAGCACCCTCAAAGGTCAAAACGAAATGCTATTCAATGCATCTGGCTGCGTGCACAACGTTGTGAGCGTCTTGCCTTGCTAAACTTGGCGATGAAGATCGTAGCTATCTGATTCCGAGCTACCAATCGTCCTATATCGGCTATGGAAATGATGGTGGTGGCCGCGGCAAATGCCGCGACTGCTTTAAAGTCTCACCACAAAAAACGCCCCTTGTGAGGGGCGTTTTTTGTGGCTGACTGTCTTTTGAACAACAATTTGCTCTCTTTGAATGCTCTGCTCGCATAGTGATATGCAGATTTATGCAGAAGCAATAAAAAATGTCTATAAAAAACAAACTACTAGCGTCTTTTGGGTTTCTGATGGTGGTTCTTTTTGGGCTGTCTGGAATGGCTATGCATAGCATTGCAACCACCCAAGGCAGTTTCGAGCGTTTTCTATCCAATGATTTTCGACGAGCTGCTTTGGCACGTGAGGTGCAGACTGCGGCAGATGCCCGTGCAGTCGCGGCTCGCAATCTGTTACTGGTGACTGACGCTGCTGACATCGAATTCGAAAAAAATGCAGTCATGCAGGCGCACGAGCGTATGCAAGATCGCTTGGGCAAGTTGCAAACCTTGGTGCAAACACAAAAAGTTTCCAGTCAAGAGCGAGATATTCTCGCGGCGGTTCAGCAAATCGAGGAGCGGTATGGCCCTGTGGCGCTCGCAATTGTAGAAATGACTCTCCAAGGCCAGCGCGAAGCTGCAATCCGCAAGTTGACGGAAGAATGTCGTCCTTTGCTTGCTGAGTTGACACGAAAGACAAGTGCTTATGTCGCTTACATCCGCGATGAGGGCGATATGAATGTCAATGCGGCTGAACGTGCCTATGTAACGCAAAAAACAGTGCTGTTGTCCGCTTGTGGCTTGGCGTTAGCGATTGCAGCATTCCTCGCATGGAGCATCATTCGCAGCCTCATGCGATCTCTGGGCGCAGAACCCAGCGAATTACGTGCTGTTGCTAACCGGGTGGCTGCGGGTGAGTTGACGGAAGTCGTGCTGGATCAGCATGTCCCTAAAAACAGCGTACTGGCTTCACTGGCAGAAATGCAATCAGCACTGATCCATATCGTGCGCCAGGTTCGATCTTCGGCCGAGACGATTGCAGCCAGCTCGACCCAGATTGACTCAGGCAATACCGACTTGGCACTGCGCACCGAGCTGCAGGCCACAAGGCTGCAGCACAGCTCCGCGACGATGGAGCAACTGCACACTACCGTAGTGCAGAACGCAGAGACCGCGCACAAGGCCACCAGCCTCGCAGCCACAGCCAGCCATTCCGCAGAGCACGGCGGTCAAGTGGTGGGGGGCGTCGTTCAAACGATGGAAGACATCGCCACAAGCTCACGCCGGATCGAAGACATCATCGGCGTGATCAACGACATTGCCTTCCAAACTAATTTATTGGCGCTCAACGCTGCTGTGGAGGCCGCCCGCGCTGGAGAGCAGGGGCGAGGATTTGCTGTGGTGGCAGCAGAAGTGCGAATGCTTGCAAAGCGCTGTGCCGAGGCAGCGAAGGAAGTCAAACAATTGATAGATTCCAGCATAGGAAAGGTTGCGCAAGGCGTTGAGCAAGTCCAAGAAGCAGGCGTGACCATGGTTCAACTGGTCAGCGAGGTCAAGAGCGTGGCTGCCTTGATTTCAGAAATTAGTGCGGCTTCTCTAGCACAGACAAAAAGTATCGGCGATGTGACGGTATCGGTCTCTGAACTGGACACCGCTACCCAGAAAAACGCAGCTCTAGTGGAAGAGATGGCAGGCGCTTCAGGCAGCCTGCACGCCCAGGCAACCAGTTTGATGGAAACGGTTTCTCTTTTCCAGACTGCACGCAGCACACCGCAGTAACAAATTGACGGCTGCTCTTTGCTAGCAAAAAGTCGCGGTATCCAAACTCGAAATTTTGTTTCTGCTTTTGAGCAGTACACCGTGATTGCGTATCAAATAGGCTTCTAGCCATTGATAGGTAAGCACTAGCAGCTCTTTTTTTGATACCGGTAAACCAGCCTTAGCTTGTCGGCAGCGGCGCCACTTCTGCGGCCTTGGCCCCTTGCCGGGCCAAACGCTCGGTGCCTAAATGCTGGGCCAGCTTGGCATCCAGCGGCAGGGGCTCACCGTGCAATTGGGCGGCGATCAGCTCGCCGCACAGCACCGACAGCGTCAGCCCGCGTGCGCCCATGGCGGTGCAGGCCCACAGGCCGGGTGTGGCATCTCCCACCGGGCCGGCAATCGGCAGGCGGTCGTGGCTGGCCACACGTACGCGGCCCCAGGTGGGCTGGCAGCGCTCGTCGCCGGGGGTGAACCACGGCGCCAGGGTGGTAGCGCTGGCGGGCAGCAGGGTCGCCAGCTTGTTCAAGTTCACGCTGTGGGCGGCGACTTGGTCTTCCGGTGAAATAGGCATGCTGTCCACATCCCGCTCAAAGGTGGAGCCCATGACCCACCTCTGCCCATCGGGGTAGGGCACATGGGGCACGAGGTTGCCATTGCCGTTGACCGGGAATGGCGGCAGCGCCGCAGCATTGGCCGGTGTGTGCCAGCCCCAGGTGATTTGACCGCGCAGCGCTTGAAACTGCCACGGTGTGCCAGTAGGTAGCAGCGCAGGGGTCGCGGGGCCGCAGGCCAACACCGCCAGATCGGCCTGTGCCAGCACTTGGCCATCTGCATCTAAAGCCTGCCAGCTGCCGTCGCCGCTGGCGTGCAGTCGGGCAACTTGGGCATGGCCGATAAATTGGATGCGCGGGTGTTGCAACTGGGCCTGCACCAGCTGGGCAGGGCGTACCCAGCCTGCTTGGGCATGCCAGCAGGCCACGGTGTCGGCAGGCAGGCCTGCGCTGTGCAACTGTTCGGCGCTGGGGGCATGGCTCCACTGCGTGCCGGGGCCGGTGGCCCAGCTTGCAGGCAGGCCAGTGCCGCCGTCGGTGCAATGCTCCAACACGCCGCTGGGGGCCCAGTCTGCGCCCTCTTGGCAGACATCACGCAGGCGCTGCAGCGTCATGCGCACGCCGCTGCGCGACAGGCGCGAGAGCACGCTGTCGTCAGGTGAGACATGCGGGCAAAACAGCCCGGCGGGCAGGCCCGAGGCGCCGTCTGCAGGCGTGCTGCCCGCGCCCAGCACGGTGACTTGCCAGCCGCGCAGCGCCAGGCTGTGTGCCACGGCAGAGCCCGCCAGACCGGCGCCCACCACCACAGCGGTGCCAGCCCGCGCCACCGGTGCGATGCCGCCCGCGCGTTGGCGGGGCTCCCAGCGGGGGGCGTAGTGGGCCAAGTGGGGGAGGTTGGCCGGCACACCGTCTGGGGCGCTGGGCGCATCGGTAAACACAAAGCCTGCGGTGGTCAGGCTGTGGCGCAGTGCGTCAGAGAGCTTGGTGCAGGAATCGCTGCCTATCTGCAGCACCGTGCCGCGCTGGCAATGGCGGGCTAGTGCCTTGACGTTGTGGGCATCGGCATCAAACGCGGGGTGCAGCAACACCGCATCGGCGGTGCTGGTTTGCTGGCGCAGCAGGGAGTGGGCATCGCCCACCCACAAGGTCAGTATCACATGGCCTTGCTCAAAACTGAGGCGGTGCACACCGGGCAGCAAACCGTATAAACGCTTGGCCAAAGCTTGGGCCTGGGGCTGCAGGGCTGCAGGCGCATGCGTCAGTACCGTTTGCGCATCCAGCGGCTGGTGCAGCACGGCGGTGTAGTGCAGCTGCGCACTGCGCTGTGGGTCGGATTGCCTGTCGGATTGCCAGGAGGCCCAGGTCTGCAAAAACGCGCAGCCGTATTCAAAATCGGTGGCCAGCACGCGCCAGCTGGCGCGGCCTTGCCAGGCGTGCAGGGGCGAATTGTTCAAACGGTCGGCGCAGTTGCAATCCATATCAATCCAGGAAGCAGGCGGTGGTGCCTGCGGTGTGCGGCGGCTGCTTACTCCCAGCGCTCTTGGTAGGAGAACACGGGCAAGCGCCAGCCAAAACGGATAGCGGCCAGACGCAAGGCCAAGCCGCCTGCAAAACAAATGGCGGTGCTGGTACCAATCGAGACTTCCAGCCACTGCAGACCCAGATAGAGCAAGCACACGGTCATGGAGACGCTGGCATACAGCTCACGGCGGAACACCACGGGCACTTGGTTGCACAGCACATCGCGCAAGATGCCGCCGCTGATGCCGGTGATCATGCCCGCCATCACCACCACCAATGGGTCGTAGCCCAGGCGAATGGCGACATCGCTGCCAATCAAGGAAAACGCGATCAAACCCATGGCGTCTAGCAGCAGGAACACATGTTTCATGCGTTTCATGAAACGTGCAATGACCGTAGTCAGCAAGCCTGCGGATACCACCAGGTACACGTAGGAGGGGTGCTGCGTCCAGCCAATCGGGTAGTTGCCCAGCACCATGTCGCGGATGGTGCCGCCGCCCAGTGCGGTGACAAAGGCAATCACGACCACGCCAAAAATATCCATATTGCGCCGCCCAGCGGCCAGCGCGCCGGACATGGCTTCTGCGGTGATAGCGATCAGGTAGATGACAAGAATCACGTCCAGCTGCGTGCTGAACAGAGTGTGCAAGAAGTCGGGTAGGACAGACACGGTGCAAAAAAGCGAGAGTTCACGCGCACTCAGCGACTCGTTGAAGAGGCTTTTTGGGCGTGAATAAGCCTCTCCCGCTGTCCTTTTACCTGAGAGTTTCAGCCGCCGCGCATGTTCGTCATGCGGGTGCTTGCCCCTTCGGTGAACCGGCTGATCGTAGTGCACGATCCCGGCTGCTCTCCAGTCGGCAATAGTGTTCCGTGGTACGTGGTGCCTGAGCGATTATGGGAGTTTGCGCCTTCGGCGGAGGCTGGCCCAGTGTGGCTGCCTCGCTCTCCCACGGAAAACAAAAGCTGCGATTATGGCCGCAGTTCAAGACCCCATCGCGCAGGCAAGCATAGAAAAGTAAAAAGCTCCGTGGCGCAATGCCAAGGAGCTTGGTGGGTTGCCGCCTCCAAGGAGGTGCTAGACCAAGCCCTTCTGGAGCGACTGTGCTGCGTTACGCGCTGGGTGGTATGTAGCCTGGCGCAGCGTCTGCACCGCTGCCAAAGAAGGGGTTTTTACAAAATCCTCTGCTTCATCGGCTTCAGTGCGTTACGCCGATGGTGGGACGTAGCCCGCTGCGGCGTCTGCGCCACCGCCAAAGAAGTGGTTTTCCATCTGGCGGGCCAGGTATTGGCGGGCGCGGGCATCGGCCAGGTTCAGGCGGTTTTCGTTCACCAGCATGGTTTGGTGCTTGAGCCAGTCAGCCCAGGCTTGCTTGCTCACGCTTTCATAGATGCGTTTGCCCAACTCGCCGGGGTAGGGAGGAAAGTCCAAACCTTCAGCTTCTTGACCCAGTTTGATGCATTGAACGGTACGTGCCATGGGGGTTCCTCGTTTGATCTCAGATGTTTAGGTAATAAAGAACTGAAATCTTATTGGTTTAAGTTTTGATGCCGGGCTTTCAGAATGCGATGCAACGGTGAAACGGACCGTTGAACCCATCTCTTGCAGAAAGCCAAAAATGAACAATCGCCGCAACTTTATCAAGATTCCCGTTGCCCTCAGCCTTTTGGCGGGCTTGTCCTTGCCTGCCGTGCCTGCATTCGCGGCAGACCCTGTCACCTTGCTCAACGTCTCGTACGACCCCACGCGTGAGCTGTACGTGGATTACAACAAAGCTTTTGCCAAGCACTGGAAGGCCCAGACCGGCCAGGACGTGACCATCAAGCAGTCGCATGGCGGCTCGGGCAAGCAGGCGCGCTCCATCATTGACGGGATTGATGCCGACGTGGCCACGCTGGCGCTGGCAGGCGATATTGATGCGCTGGTCAAGCACGGTCATAACTTAGCGGCTGATTGGCAAAAAAAGCTGCCGCTCAACAGCGCGCCCTACACCTCCACGATTGTGTTTCTGGTGAAGAAAGGCAACCCCAAGGGTCTTAAAGACTGGAGCGATCTGATCAAACCCGGCGTGCAGGTCATCACCCCGAACCCCAAGACCAGCGGCGGTGCGCGCTGGAACTACCTGGCTGCTTGGGAATATGCCAAGCGCGCCAACGGCGGCAGCGACGCCAAAGCCCAAGATTTTGTGAAAAAGCTCTACGAAAACGTGCCGGTGCTGGACACCGGGGCGCGAGGCTCGACCATCACCTTTGTGCAGCGTGGCGTGGGCGATGTGCTGCTGGCATGGGAAAACGAGGCGTTTTTGGCGCTCAAGGAGTTTGGGCCCGAGAAGTTTGAAATTGTCGCGCCCTCCATTTCCATTCTGGCCGAGCCGACCGTGGCAGTGGTAGATAAAGTGGTCGACAAAAAGGGTACACGCAAGGTAGCGCAGGCCTATCTGGAGTATCTGTATTCCGACGAGGGCCAGCAAATTGCGGCACGCAACTACTACCGCCCCACCAACGACAAGGTGAAGGCCGATTTCGCCAAGCAGTTCCCCAAGCTGGAGCTGTTCACCATTGACCAAGCCTTTGGTGGCTGGGCCAAAGCCGACAACGCGCACTTTGCCGATGGCGGCAGCTTTGACCAGATCTACGCCAAACAGTAATCCCAGCGCGCCAGCGCAGAGGCGGTGCAGCACGCCGCCTGCCGTTGAAAGGAGTAAATACCATGCCCACCACCACCTTGACACCCCACGCCGCACGCAGCACCAGCTTGGCGCGCGATGCGCTGTACGCCCAAGCCGTGCATGTGCTGCACGTCACAGCGCAGCACTGGGGCATGGCCTTGCGTGCGCAGACGCAGCCCGACAAAGCAGCGCTGCGCTCCCCGGCGCAGAGCGCAGCTGCGCGCCAAGGGGGAGGGTATGTGCCTTGTGCACGTGTGTGGGCAGGCGTCGTGATGGGGTAGCGAGTGCGCGCAGCGCCGGGCTGGAGCAATTGTTGTGAAAAAAGCATAAAAATGCTTGCTAGCCCTTATTTCGCGTGCGCTATCAGCTCTTGTTTTTGAATGACTGGCGGTGCAAGGCCGAGGTAGATTGCGCAAAGCAGGCATGGCTGCGCGGGATGATGCAGGAGTTGAAAGGCGCGCCTTGGTGCCGCCGCAGGCGTAGTAAAGTCAGCAGCGTGTTGCGCGCTTACCCCCACCCTCATTTCTGGATTTTGCACATTGACGGATCGGCCATGCCCAACCCGGGGCGCATGGCCGTCGGTGTGGTGCTGACGGGGCCAGACGGCTCGGTGCACCAATTGGCACAAGCCTTGCCCGGCAGCGGTTGCAACAACGAGGCCGAGTTGCGTGCCCTGCAGGCGGGCTTGGCGCTGGCCCAGGCGCAAGGTGCCAGCGGCGTGCGCATTTACACCGACAGCCACTGGTTGCTGGAGCAACTGGCCGCCCAGGCACTGGGGTGGCCGCAGGCGCGGGCCACCGTGCGCTTGGCGCATTGGATTGGTGCAGCGCAAGCGCAGTTGCGGGGGTGGGCAGAGGTGCAGTGGCGCTGGATTCCGCGCCACCACAACACCGAAGCCGACGCCTTGGCGCGCCAAGCCTGCCTGACGCATACAGCGGAGATGGCGGATACCGTGCATACGGCTGCCGTACCTTGCCCTGCTACTTTGCCCACTACCGCTTGAAAAAGAAGAGCTGCCAGCGCGCTTCCACATTGCCTTAGCGGCAGATTTGATGCAAATATATGCGGCAGATGGGTGAGCTGCGCAATGCGGCAGATCGAGGTTTTCCGCCGCGCCAATATCCTGCGGCCTTGCGAGCCTGAGACAATGTCGCCCATCATGAGTGATCAGAACGACAAGATTTCCCCCGAAGCCCCCTACGAAGACATGCCCGTTGGCAACCCCGACCTGCCCGAGGGCTGGCTGGAGGTGGTGTCCATGGACATGGAAGCCAAGGGCATTGCCCGCAAGCCCGATGGCAAAGTGGTATTCATCGACGGTGCCTTGCCCACCGAGCTGGTCACCGTCAACGTGCACCGCAAGAAGAACAACTGGGAAGCCGGCACGCTGATGCATTTGAACCGCGAGTCGTCCCAGCGGGTGACGCCCGGCTGCCCGCACGCAGGCCTGCACGAAGGCGCGTGCGGCGGCTGCAAGATGCAGCACATGCACGTGGCCGCGCAGGTGGCCGTCAAGCAGCGCGTGCTGGAAGACAACCTGTGGCATTTGGGCAAGGTCAAGCCCGAGACCGTGATGCGCCCCATCGAAGGGCCGACCTGGGGCTACCGCTACCGCGCGCGCCTGTCGGTGCGCTATGTGATCAAAAAGGGCAAGGTGCTGGTGGGCTTCCACGAGCGCAAGAGCCGCTACATCGCCGACATGGAAACCTGCAAGGTGCTGCCACCACATGTGGACGCGATGCTGCTGCCCATGCGCGCGCTGATCGCCAGCATGGATGCGCGCGAGACTTGCCCGCAGATTGAAGTGGCCTGTGGCGACCATGTCACGGCCTTGGTGCTGCGCCATTTGGAGCCGCTGAGCGAGGCCGACAAGCAGCGCCTGCGTGAATTTGCAGCGGCCCACCACATTCAATGGTGGCTGCAGCCCAAGGGCCCAGATACCGTGCATCGCATGGAAGAGGGGGGTACCCAACTGTCGTACGCGCTGCCGGACTTTGGCATCACCATGCCGTTCAAGCCCACCGACTTCACCCAGGTGAACCCGCACATCAACCGCGTGCTGGTGACCAAGGCGCTGCGCCTGCTCGATGCCAAGAAGCACGAGCGCGTGATTGACTGGTTCTGCGGCTTGGGCAACTTCACCTTGCCGATTGCCACCATGGCACGCGAGGTGCTGGGCATTGAGGGCTCGGATGCGCTGGTGCAGCGCTCGCACGAGAACTACGCCGCCAACAACGCCACGCGCTCTGAAGCGGACAAGCTGGCGCCCACAGAGTTTGTGGGCCGCAACCTGTTCAATATGCCCCCCGCGTTGCTGATGGCAGACGGCAACGCCGACAAATGGCTGGTTGACCCCCCGCGCGAGGGCGCTTTTGCGCTGTCCAAGGCGCTGGCAGACATTCACCAAATTCGCATTGGTGCCAAGCAGACCGGGGTGGCTACGCAAGAGCAACCCGATTTGCTGCCGCCGCTGCCCGAAGGCCAGGAAAGCTGGAGGTTCCCCCAGCGTATTGTCTACGTGAGCTGCAACCCGGCCACACTGGCGCGCGATGCGGGCTTGCTGGTGCACCAGGCGGGCTACCGCTGCGTGTTGGCCGGTGTGGTGAACATGTTCCCGCATACCGCCCACGTGGAATCGATGGCCGTGTTTGAGCGCATCGACGACTAAAGACCAAGCAAGGCTGGAGCGCAGGTGGCATGGCTGCCTGCGGCATGTCTGGGGATTTTCAAACTGATAGCAAAAAGCCCGCAGCGTATCAACGCTTGCGGGCTTTTTTGTGTGGTTTTTTTGCGGCCGTTGTGGCGCTATCAGCTGCGGGGGCTGTTGTATTCCGTCTCAATGGCTTCTTCGGCGCGGGGCTGGGCCACCTCGGGCTTTTGCGTGAAGACTGAGGGCGTGCCTTCCAGCTTGTGCTCGCGCATGTAAGCATCCATGTCTTTCCAGCCCGCAAACACCATGGCTTTGGGCGCCTTGGGGTTGAGGGTGTAGCAGTCTTCAATGCCGCGCATGGCATGGCGGCAGGCGCTGCCGATGGCTTTGGCTTCGTTTTCACGAATCACCGTGCGGGGATCGGGCCCCAGGCCGGGTACTTGTTCAAGACAGCCGGCCAACAGCACAGCCCCAAGAGGCAGCAGCAAAAAGGCGGGGCGGAAGGAGTGGAGGTGTTTTGGCATGTGACAGCTCTATCGGCAGGCTGGGCAAGATCTTAAATTTTTTTTGCTACTGCCCATTAAAAAAGCCCCCGAAGGGGCTTTTTGTAAGAGCGGCACGAGGCAGTGCGCGCTTAGTCGCGTTCGCCGCCCATGATGCCCAGCAGGGCCAGCAGGCTTTGGAACACGTTGAACACGTCCAGGTACAGCGACAAGGTGGCGCTGATGTAGTTGGTCTCGCCACCATCGATGATCTGCTTGATGTCATACAGCATGTAGGCCGAGAAGATACCAATCGCCAGCATGGAGATTGCCATCATGCCTGCAGTGGAGCCCACAAACACGTTGATGACGGCACCCACCATCAGCACCAGCGCGCCGACGAACAACCATTTGCCCATGCCGGAGATGTCGCGCTTGATGACGGTGGCCAAGGAGGCCATCACAAAGAACACGCCTGCCGTGCCCGCAAAGGCGGTCATGATTAGTTGCGAGCCGTTGCTAAAGCCCAGCACCATGGCAATCATGCGCGAGAGCATCAGGCCCATGAAAAAGGTGAAGGCCAGCAGCACGGGCACACCAGCGGCGGAGTGCTTGGTCTTTTCAATGGCGAACATGAAGCCAAAAGCGCCCACCATGAAAACGATCAGGCCCATAAAACCTGTCAGGCCTGCGGTAATGCCCGTGGCCACACCTATCCATGCGCCCAGTACTGTGGGCAGCAGGCTCAGGGCTAGCAGCCAGTAGGTATTGCGCAGCACTCTGTGGCGCTGCTGCTGCGAGATGCCGTAGCCTGCAGAGTCCAAAGTGTTAATAGGGTTCATGGTGTGTTTTCTCCTAAGTAGGGGTATAGCAAATTGCTATGTCAGGACATTCTATGAGCGTTAGACAGGCCGATTGGTTCCCAAAACCTTGGTTTTTGCAGCAGTTTTTGTGGTGTTTGGGGTTGGAATGTTTTGCGCACAAGTGCCGGGTGGTGCCTCGCTTTGTCGGTATGCTGCATTTTTGAATACAAATCCCTCTTTGGAGTCTGAGCAATGAAGAACAAGTTTGCGCTGGAATTGGCCGATGTGAAGAAGATTGCCGCTGCAGCAGAAGCAGAAGCGCTGAAGAACAACTGGCCTGTGACGATCTCCATCGTGGACGATGGCGGCCACCTGCTGTGGCTGCAGCGTTTGGACGGTGCTGCGCCCATCTCCTCGCACATTGCACCAGCCAAAGCACGTTCGGCCGCTGTGGGCCGCAAGGACACCAAGGCGTTTGAAGACATGATCAACAACGGCCGCACGGCTTTCTTGAGCGCACCGTTTGTGGATGGTTTGCTGGAAGGCGGCGTGCAAATCCTCAAGGATGGCCAGTGCCTGGGCGCGGTGGGTGTGTCGGGCGTGAAGGCTTCGGAAGATGCGCAAGTGGCGGCAGCGGGTATTGCTGCTTTGGGTCTGTAAGACAGCCTGTAAGTGCTTAAGCTTTAAAGCCTGAAATCTTTATTGGATCAGCGCTATCAGCTATCAAAAAAAAGCGACCTTGAGGGTCGCTTTTTTGTTGGGCGCGTGCCGCACGGGAGTGCTTATTTGGTCAAGATCAGCTTGCCGAGTTTGGTAGCTTGCAGGCGGTAGGTGGCGCCGTTGTGCACGATGGTGACGGACTTTTGGCCGCGCAACAGCGCTTCACTTTCTACGCTGAGTGCTTGCGCTGTGGCCGCATGGTCGGCCAGTACGGTCTGTCCTGCGGGAACACGGCGCGCTGTGGGGAGGGAGAGTGTGGCTTGCATGGCGTCAGAGAGTTGCGTTGAACTATGTTAATGATAACTATTCTTATTTGAAGCGCAAGTCTTTTCGCTGATCGCGGATGCAATAATTTGTGCAAACTGCCTGGTCAATCCATAAAAACATAGCTGCTTACGTATGCAAAACATGCGTTTACGTATGGATAGGTGCTGAATTTGTTGCACATCAAGCGCTGGCAGCTCCTGTTTTTGATAACGCCCGCATAGGCCGCACAGCAGAAAGCCCTGCAGGCGCGGTGCATGCAGGGCTTGGTAGGCAAAGTGCCGGTACTGCGGCGTAGTGTGCGCAGGGGGCTGGCTTACTGCTCGGGTTCTGTCACAAAGCCAATTTTGCGAATGCCGGTGCTTTGCGCGGCGGCCATGGCTTTGGCTACGCGCTCATAGCGCACGGCCTTGTCACCGTGGATGTGCAGATCGGGCTGCACTTCCTTGGCCGCTTCGATCTGAAGGCGCTCGACCAGTTGCTCATCAGAGATGGCTTCTTTGTTCCAGTGGAACTGGCCTTGTGCATCAATCGTGAGGCTGATGTTCTGGGGCTTGACCACCTCAGGCTCATTCGAGGCGCGGGGCAGATCCACATTCACCGCGTGCTTCATAACGGGCACGGTGATGATGAAGACGATGAGCAGCACCAACATCACGTCCACCAGGGGCGTCATATTGATTTCGTTCATGACGTCATCGCTGTCGTCTTGGGTGCCGAAAGACATGGCTTAGGCGCCTTTCTTCATGGGCAGCACTTTGCCGTCTTGCGCGCTGCTGGAGGTATCCACGGTCAAACGTGCGCCCGTCACAAAGAAGGCGTGCAGATCGTGGGCAAAGCTGTTGAGGGCGCCCAGCACGCCTTTGTTGCCGCGCACGATGGCGTTGTAGCCCAGCACGGCAGGAATGGCCACAGCCAGGCCGAAGGCCGTCATGATCAACGCCTCGCCAATGGGGCCAGCCACTTTGTCGATCGAGGCTTGGCCCGTTGTGCCAATCACGATCAGTGCGTGGTAGATGCCCCAGACCGTACCGAACAGGCCGACGAAAGGCGCCGTCGAGCCCACCGAGGCCAGGATGGCCAAGCCCGATTGCATGCGGGCTGTGAACTCATTGATACCGTTGCGCAGGCAGCGCGTGACCCAGTCGGACACGTCCAGCGTGTCGTGCAGGTGCGCGCTGGTCTTGCGGTGGTGGGAGATGGCTTCGCGGCCTTCCAGCGCCAGATAGCGAAAAGGGTTGGCGGGGTCGGCGTCGAGCTTGTTCAGTGCGGCGCCAAAGTCTTCGCTGTGCCAAAAGTCCTTGGCTTCTTTGACGTACTTCTTGAACTTCATCAGGCCCAAAGCCTTGACGATGATGACGACCCACGATGCCACAGACATGATCAGCAGCAGGATGGCCACACTGCGCGTGACAAAGTCACCTTGCGCCCAGACGTGGGCAATGCCGAATTGGGATTCCATGAAAACTCCTGAGATGACTGTTTATTCGAGAACGAAGTTGACGGGCACGATGTTCCACATGGCTTCAGGAACACCGTTGCGTTTACCGGGCACAAAGCGCCAGCGCTGCACCGAGGCCAGCGCTGCTTTGTCCAGGCGGTCAAAACCGCTGGATTGCTTGATTTCGATTTGTTGGGGCAACCCGTTTTCGTCGACCAGCACGCGCAGCAATACCTTGCCTTGCTCACCCATGCGGCGGCTGATGGAAGGGTAGCTGGGGCGCGGGTTGTTCAAATAGGCCGCGTTGCTGGAAGGCAACTGCACGGCAGCACCGGAAGGCTGGGCTAGCGCACTGGGCGGCGCAGGAGCGGCCGCTGGCGCGGGTGGTGTTGCATCGGCCACCGGCGCGGGCGCACTGTCGAGCGTACCTGTCGGTGCATTGGGCGCAGGGGTGGGGTCTGCAATCGCTTTGGGCAAAAGCGGTGCTTTTTGCACAGGTTTGGGCGCTGGTTGGGGCTTAACGGGCTCTGGTTTGGGCTGGGGCTTGGGGGGAGCTGGTGTTGGCGGCGCTGCTGGAGCTGGCGCAGGCGGCTCTGGCGCAGGTGGCGCGATGAACTGCGCAATCACTTCTGCAGCAATAATTTGGGGCTCTGGTGGGCGGCTCATGCCGCTTTGCAAAGCCCAGATGCCAGCAGCGTGGAGCGCTACTACCACCCCGGTAATCATGGCTTTGTGGCCTAGAGCACCGGCAGGGGCAAGTTGTTCGGAAGAAGACATAGGATCAAAAAACCGGCTGAAACAGCCGGTATGGCCAGCCTTGAAGGCTAGTGCAACGGTGGAGGAAATCTATCGTACGCCAGTGCGCAACGCACGGGAACTACTTATGGAAGATCCACCATGAGCAGCCTAAAACCAAAATCAGGCTGCCTGCAACGGTTGAGAAGAATGCCATGCTTTGCTCTCCAAAATAGGGGTGGCAAGCTGAACTGGTTGGGGTGCAACTTCGTTGTGGATGGCGGCTGTGGTGCCTTTGGAGCAGCACTTGTCCACCACATCGCGTGCACAGGTTTCACAGCGACCGCATTGCGTAGCGACACCCAGCTCAAATTGGATTTCGTCGAAACTCATGCCCGCATGCGCATGGCGCGCGATCTCGCGGTCTGATACTCGGTGGCATACACAAACGATCATGGCTGCAAACAGTTGTGGCTGGCTATTGATGTGATGGAAAGAATTATAAATGCGAATTCATCGCATTTGCAAAGACTTTCTTGCAGTCAGGTCAAACCCGTATCCAGACGTTCTGATTGATGGCAATAAAAAAACCGGCCTAAGCCGGTTTCTTATGGGTGCGTGCACCAATTAGCTAACGTGCTTGCCAATCAGGCCAGCCATTTCGAACATCGAAACTTGGGGCTTGCCAAAGACTTCTTTGAGCTTAGCGTCTGCGTTGATCATGCGCTTGTTGGAAGCGTCTTGCAGGTTGTTGGCCTTGATGTAGACCCACAGTTTGCTGATGATTTCAGTGCGGGGCAGGGGATTCTTGCCCACCACAGCGGCCAAAGCAGCGCTGGGTGTCAGAGGTTTCATGAAGGCGGCGTTAGGAGTGCGCTTTTTCGCGGGAGCTGCGGATGCAGCAGTTGCCTTCTTTGCAGTTGCCATTTTTTGCTTTCCTTTTTGGGATGAGTTGTGCCAGCGCTGATGACGGGTGTGCATCTGTCTAGAACTGGTTGTGCCAGATGCTAATGGGAAAATTTCGCCTTTCCAAGCGGGCGAACTAGTTTTTTCACCTCTTTTGTTGCAGGAGAGCACGTAAAGCCGCAAAAACTGCACGTCTGCTTTGCAATCTGCCAGCTCAATGGGAGGATGTGCCGCTGCATCCAGCGGCGAGGCCTCTGGATTTGTATCAACAAAAAATGGAGATGCTTAGTGGCTATTACTTTCCAAACTTGTGATTTATGCGATGCACACAAGAACGACGACAGCGGCGCATTTCGTGTACTGCCTCCAGTATTCCAGCACTTTGGAGGGCGCTCCCATTTTGCAGGGCCCGTTGTCACCGTGAAGTGTTTTGAAGATAACAGCGTTGTGAAGCAAGCCTTGGATTCCTCAGGAGAAGGCCGCGTTTTGGTGGTTGACGGTGGAGGATCTTTGCGCAAAGCATTGGTGGGCGGGAATTTGGCTGCTGCAGCCGCTCGCAATGGTTGGGCAGGGGTGTTGGTTTTTGGTTGTGTGCGTGATGCAGCGGAACTGCGCACGGCTGATGTAGGCGTTGCTGCGCTTGCTTTGATGCCTATGCCTACGGAAAAGCGCGGCGAAGGGCTGGCGAATGTTGTTGTAGACATCGCTGGAGTGAAAGTCCGCCCCGGGGACTGGCTGTATGCCGATGAAGATGGAGTGGTGATATCTGCACATGCACTGCATGCCTAGGGCAGTCGGCAGTGCGGGTACCCAGTGATCACCCGCATATTTCATTGCATCAAAATTCAATTTCACATTGTGAAAATATATTTGATACTGTGCAGGAAATACATTTTGCCAAGAGAGATTGCTTTTCGCATTGAGAAATTTTTGTGTAATGCGTTGATTGCAAAGAATAAAAATATTTGTCTTATATAAGACATAAGAGCTTGCTTAACTCTTCTATAAGACTTAAATTTGTCTCCAAGCCAAACGCAAAACGGCACCAAAGTTTTAACCCTTGCTTTACTTTGATCGGAGACTGATATGCCTGAATCCCTGAACCAACAACTGAGCCGTGAACAGCAAATTGCCGCCTTGGAAAAGGATTGGGCGCAAAACCCCCGTTGGAAGGGTGTCAAGCGTGGTTACACCGCAGCTGACGTGGTGCGTCTGCGTGGCAGCTTGCAGCCAGAGCACACATTGGCCAAGCGTGGCGCTGAAAAGCTGTGGGAAAAGATCAATGGCGGCGCCAAGAAGGGTTATGTGAACGCCTTTGGTGCGATTTCTGCCGGTCAAGCCATGCAGCAAGCCAAGGCAGGTTTGGAGGCCGTATATCTGTCTGGCTGGCAAGTGGCTGCAGATGGCAATACCTCGGAAACCATGTACCCCGACCAGTCGCTGTACGCCTACGACTCGGTGCCCACCATGGTGCGCCGCATCAACAACACTTTCAAGCGCGCCGACGAAATCCAGTGGAGCCGTGGTATCAATCCTGATGACCAAGAATTCATCGATTACTTCTTGCCTATCGTTGCCGATGCGGAAGCGGGCTTTGGTGGTGTGCTCAATGCGTTTGAGTTGATGAAGAACATGATTGCTGCTGGCGCATCCGGCGTGCACTTTGAAGACCAGTTGGCGGCGGTGAAGAAGTGCGGCCACATGGGTGGCAAAGTGTTGGTACCTACGCAAGAGGCTTGCGAAAAGCTGATTTCGGCACGCTTTGCAGCAGATGTGATGGGTGTGTCCACCATCGTTCTGGCACGTACCGATGCGGAAGCTGCCAACCTGATCACTTCGGATCACGATGCCAACGACAAGCCATTCCTGACCGGTGAACGCACCCAAGAAGGTTTCTACCGTGTGAAAAACGGCTTGGAGCAATCTATTAGCCGTGGCGTGGCTTATGCCCCTTACGCTGACTTGGTGTGGTGCGAAACCGGGGTGCCAGACATTGGCTTTGCCCGTGAATTTGCGCAAGCCGTGCACGCAGCCTGCCCAGGCAAGCGGCTGTCGTACAACTGCTCGCCATCGTTCAACTGGAAGAAGAACTTGAACGACAGCCAGATCGCATCCTTCCAGGAAGAGCTGTCGGCACTGGGTTACAAGTTCCAGTTCATCACTTTGGCTGGTATCCATATCAACTGGTACAACAGCTTCCAGTTTGCCCATGCTTACGCTCGCGGCGAAGGCATGAAGCACTACGTCAACATGGTGCAAGAGCCAGAGTTTGCAGCGCGCGACAAGGGTTACACCTTTGTGTCGCACCAGCAGGAAGTGGGTGCCGGTTACTTTGACGATGTAACCACTGTGATTCAGGGCGGTTCTTCCTCTGTGAAGGCTTTGACAGGCTCGACCGAAGAAGAGCAGTTCCACTGATGAAATACAGTCAGAAGGCGTGGTGGGGCGCTTTCTGACGTCATGAATGTGTGACTTGGCATGTGCCCGTAGTTTCGGCTACGGGTTTTTTTGTTTGTACAACGCTAAAATGCAGTAAGAGCTAACCAACAAGGGCGAGAAAGGCAATATGGTTATGACACCGCGAACGACGAACATTGAAATGTTGTGCAGCCCATAAAGGCTGTGTGTTCGCGCCTGCCAGGAGTTGTAAATATCCAAAGAAGCGCGGACGAGTTCCGCGCTTTGCTTTTTGACGGCTCGCGCGCTACTGTTATAGATAAAGATAGCTAAGGATTTTCATGTTAAAGATCACACTACCTGACGGTTCGCAGCGCGAATTTGATGGCCCTGTCACCGTCATGCAAGTGGCTGCATCGATTGGCCCTGGTTTGGCCAAAAATACCGTTGCAGGCAAGATCAATGGCCGTTTGGTGGATGCTTGCGAGTTGATTGAACAAGACGCCAAGCTGCAAATCATTACGCCCAAAGACCAAGAAGGCGTAGAAATCATTCGCCACTCGACAGCCCACTTGGTTGGCCATGCGGTGAAGCAGTTGTATCCCTCTGCGAAGATGGTGATCGGGCCTGTGATTGATGAAGGCTTCTACTACGACATTTCGTACGAACGCCCCTTCACTCCTGATGACTTGGCAGCTATCGAAGCGCGCATGAAAGAACTGATTGCGCAAGACTACGATGTGATCAAGAAGATGACGCCGCGTGCGGAAGTCATTGAGGTGTTCAAGTCGCGCGGTGAAGAGTACAAGCTGCGTCTGGTGGAAGACATGCCCGATGAGCAGGCTATGGGCTTGTACTACCACCAAGAATATGTGGATATGTGCCGTGGCCCTCACGTGCCCAATACCCGTTTTTTGAAGGTCTTTAAATTGACCAAGCTGGCGGGGGCCTACTGGCGTGGGGATGCCAAGAACGAGCAGTTGCAGCGCGTCTACGGCACAGCATGGGCGGATAAGAAAGACCTGCAGGCATACATCACACGCATCGAAGAAGCTGAAAAGCGTGACCATCGCCGCTTGGGGCGTGAACTGGATCTGTATCACATCGACGAATGCTCGCCTGGTACTGTTTTCTGGCATCCCAAGGGATGGCGTGTCTGGCAAGAGGTAGAGCAGTACATGCGCCAGGTGTACCGCGACAACGGCTACGAAGAGGTGAAGGGCCCCCAGATTCTGGATAAAACCTTGTGGGAGAAGACAGGGCACTGGGACAAGTACCGTGACAACATGTTTGTCACCGAGTCGGAAAAGCGCGACTATGCTTTGAAGCCGATGAACTGTCCGGGTCACATCCTGATTTTTAAGCAGGGCTTGAAGAGCTACCGTGACTTGCCTTTGCGCTACGGCGAGTTTGGTCAGTGTCACCGTAATGAGCCTACAGGTGGTTTGCACGGCATCATGCGTGTGCGCGGTTTTACGCAAGATGACGGCCATATTTTCTGTACCGAAGACATGATTCAGCAGGAGGTGCTGAACTTCAACAAGCTGGTGCAGAAGGTGTATGCCGACTTTGGCTTCACCGACATCATCTACAAAGTGGCTACCCGGCCTGAGGCGCGCATTGGCTCGGATGAGAGCTGGGACAAGGCAGAAAAAGCGTTGTTTGATGCATTGCAGGCTTCTGGTAGTGAATACCAAATTGCTGTTGGCGATGGCGCTTTCTACGGTCCAAAAATTGAATACACACTGAAGGATGCGCTGGGTCGTCAGTGGCAATGCGGAACGATTCAGGTCGACTTCTCCATGCCAGAGCGTTTGGATGCGGAGTATGTCGGTGAAGATGGTAATCGTCACCGCCCCGTGATGCTGCACCGTGCGATTGTTGGTTCGCTGGAGCGCTTTATCGGTATTTTGGTGGAGCAGTTTGCGGGTGCTTTGCCCGTGTGGTTGGCGCCTGAGCAGGTCGCTGTGCTCAACATCACTGATGCGCAAGCCGACTATGTGAGAGAAGTTGTGGCAAAGGTGCAAAAAGCACTGCCTCACCAAAGCCTTAAGGTGGTGTCTGACCTGCGCAACGAAAAGATCACGTATAAAATACGCGAGCATGCATTGCAAAAGCTGCCTTATATCCTTGTCGCTGGCGACAAGGAGAAAGCGGCAGGCACCGTCGCTGTGCGTGCCCGAGGAAACAAAGACTTGGGCGTCATGTCGGTAGAAGCATTCATTGAATTGCTGCTCAACGACATTAACAACAAAGTCTGATGGAATGAAGCACGGGTAGCCCGCGCTCGTCTCATCGATGCAAGCAGCTACGCTTTTCGTAGCGATTTGAATTTAGGGTGAAAGCCATAGCTACAGAATTTCGTGACCGTCGCCACCGCGAGGAACGCAAACACCGTCTGAACCGTGAAATCATGGCGCCTGAAGTGCGTCTGTCCGGTCCTGAAAACGAACCCATTGGCATTGTTTCTTTGCAAGAAGCGCTGCGCATGGCGGGTGACTTGGACGTTGATTTGGTGGAAATTGCCGCAACTGCAAATCCTCCTGTTTGCCGCTTGATGGACTACGGTAAGTTCAAGTATCAAGAGCAAAAGAAGGCCGCAGAAGCCAAGGCCAAGCAAACTGTGATCGATATCAAGGAGGTGAAATTCCGTCCTGGCACCGATGATGGTGACTACAACATCAAGCTGCGCAACATTCGTCGCTTCTTGGCTGAGGGCGATAAGGTCAAGGTGACTTTGCGCTTCCGTGGTCGTGAAATTACGCACCAGCAATTGGGTATTGATTTGCTCAATCGTTTGCGTGATGAGTTGGCTGATTCCATCCAGGTGGAGCAATTCCCTAAGCTGGAAGGCCGACAAATGGTTATGATGATCGCCCCTGCGCGCAAAAAGCCTACGGCTGCTGGTGCAAAGCCAGCTGCAGAAAGCGGCAGCGCAGCTTAAGCTGAGGTAGAATTTTAGGAAACCTGCCTGCAAAGGCAGGTTTCTGTTTTGTGGCTCGAAAGAGTTGCTAAAACGCTGGCGCAAGTCAGCACTCAAGAAGTGTCTCGGGGCCAACAAGATCTGTGCAGGTTGTACAGGCGCCTCACGAGCACAATAAACAGGAGCATTTACATGCCCAAAATGAAAACCAAGAGCAGCGCGAAGAAGCGTTTTCGCGTTCGTCCAGGTGGTACCGTTAAGCGCGGCCAAGCCTTCAAGCGTCACATCTTGACCAAGAAGACCACGAAGAATAAGCGCCACCTGCGTGGCATTACCTCCGTGCATGAAGGCGATATGGGCTCCATCGCAAAGATGTTGCCTGGCGCTGGTCTGTAATTCACTGACGAACAAGGAGAAAATACATGCCTCGCGTCAAACGTGGTGTAACGGCCCGTGCCCGTCACAAAAAAGTTCTGAATCTTGCTAAGGGTTTCCGCGGTCGCCGCGGTAACGTCTTCCGCGTCGCCAAGCAGGCGGTGATGAAGGCCGGTCAATACGCATACCGTGACCGTCGTAACAAGAAGCGCGTGTTCCGCCAGCTGTGGATTGCCCGTATCAACGCCGCTGCTCGTGAATTGGGTCTGACATACAGCCAGTTCGCCAACGGCCTGAAGAAGGCAGCCATCGAAATCGACCGCAAGATGCTGGCCGATATCGCTGTGCACGACAAGGCTGCTTTTGCAGCCATCGTTGACCAAGTGAAGGCCAAGCTGGCTGCTTAAGTTAACGGTGTGTAGCTACTCTTTGGGTAGCTGCTAGCGCACAAACTGCAAGGGCTAGGGCTTGAAAAGGCACTAGCCCTTGTTTATTTTTATAAGTCGATAAAGAGTCGGTATGAACGAGTTGGATTCTCTGGTCGAGAGCGCGCAGCAACTGTTTGCGCAGGCCCACACCCCCGCTGATCTGGAAAATGCGAAGGCGCAGTTTTTGGGCAAGTCGGGCAAGATGACTGAGCTCATGAAGGGCATGGCGCAGCTTTCCGTCGAAGAGAAAAAGTCGCGCGGCGCTGCCATCAACGTGGCCAAGCAGGGCATTGAAGCGGCTTTGACGGCCCGCCGCAAGGCCTTGGCCGATGCCGAGCTGCAAGCCCACCTGAAGGCTGAAGTGCTGGATGTGACCTTGCCCGGCCGTCGCCGTGGCGCTGGTGGCTTGCACCCTGTGTCCATCACCATGGAGCGCATTGAGGGCATTTTCGGCTCGATGGGCTTTGATGTGGCTGATGGCCCCGAGATTGAATCCGACTGGTTTAACTTTACGGCGCTCAATACGCCGGAAGACCATCCCGCGCGCTCCATGCACGACACCTTCTATGTGGAAGGCGGCACAGAGCAGGCGCCCAATTTGCTGCGCACGCACACCAGCCCGATGCAGGTGCGTTATGCGGTGCAGCACGTGAAAAAATACCGCAACATGCTGGATGCAGGGCAGACCATGCCTGAAATCCGCGTGATTGCTCCCGGCCGCACCTACCGTGTGGATTCGGATGCGACCCACTCGCCCATGTTCCACCAATGCGAAGGCATCTGGATTGGCGAGAACATCAGCTTTAAAGACTTGAAGGTCGTGTTTACCGACTTCTGCAAGACTTTCTTTGAATCGGACGATCTGGTGCTGCGTTTCCGCCCCAGCTTCTTCCCATTCACCGAGCCTTCGGCTGAAATCGATATCCAGTTCCAAAGCGGCCCCTTGGCGGGCAGGTGGCTGGAAGTGGCGGGCTCAGGCCAGGTGCACCCCAACGTGGTGCGCAATATGGGCCTGGACCCTGAAAAGTACATCGGCTTTGCCTTTGGCATGGGCCCTGACCGCCTGACCATGCTGCGTTATGGCGTGAATGACCTGCGCCTGTTCTTCGACGGCGACATTCGTTTCCTGTCGCAGTTCCAGTAATCCATAAAAGGAGCGGCTGGCGCTTGTCTGCAAAAGTTTTCAGATGGTTGAAAACAAGGTGCGATAAGCGCAAGCAGCTCTTATTTTGAAGATACGCAGCCCAGCCAGCGACTGCTTCCCGCAAGAACTGCGGGGCGCTGGCAAGAACGCCAAAGAGACTGACTATGCAATTTCCTGAATCTTGGTTGCGCCAATATTGCAACCCCAATTTGACCACCCAGCAACTGGCCGACACCTTGACCATGGCTGGTCTGGAAGTGGAGGAGCTGGAGCCTGTTGCTCCCGCTTTCTCTGGCATTGTGGTAGGTGAAATCAAAGAAGCCGTGCAGCACCCCGATGCAGACCGTCTGCGTGTGTGCCAGGTGGATGTGGGCGGCCCTGAGCTGCTGAACATCGTCTGCGGCGCGCCCAACGCGCGCGTGGGCATTCGCATTCCTTGCGCGACTGTGGGTGCAGAGCTGCCCCCCGGTGCCGATGGCAAGCCTTTCAAGATCAAGATCGGCAAACTGCGCGGCGTGCCCAGCTACGGCATGCTGTGCTCGGCCAAGGAGCTGGGCATCGACGACGACGCCAGCGGCCTGCTGGAGTTCCCCGCCGATGCGCCCCTGGGCCAGAACGTGCGCGAGTACCTGAACCTGGATGACACGCTGTTCACGCTGAAGTTGACGCCCAATCTGGCGCACTGCCTGAGCGTGTACGGTATTGCGCGTGAATTGTCGGCCTTGACGGGCGCGCCCTTGAAGGCGATCGACTACCCGCAAGCGGTAGTTGTTTCGCAAGACAAGTTGCCTGTAAAAATTGAGGCGGCTGACCTGTGTGGTCGCTTCTCGGGTCGCATTGTGCGCAATGTGAACACGCAAGTGCAGACCCCCAAGTGGATGGTGGATCGTCTGGCGCGCTGCGGCCAGCGCTCGGTCAGCCCCTTGGTCGACATCTCCAACTACGTGATGTTTGAGTTGGGCCGGCCCAGCCACATTTTTGATCTGGACAAGATCAACGGCGGGCTGACCGTGCGTTGGGGCAAAGAGGGTGAAACCTTGAAGCTCCTGAATGGCAATACTGTGAAGTTGGATGGCTTCACCAAGGTGGGCGTGATTGCGGATGACAGCGCAGTGGAATCGCTGGCGGGCATCATGGGTGGTGACCACACCGCCGTGTCGGACGATACCAAGAACATCTACATCGAAGCTGCGTTTTGGTTCCCCAAGGCTGTCGCTGGCCGCTCACGCCACTTTAATTTCTCCACCGATGCGGGTCACCGTTTTGAGCGCGGTGTAGACCCCGAATTCACCGTGGAGCACATCGAGCGTATCACCCAGTTGGTGCTGGAGATTTGCGGCACGCCTGCAACGCAGGTGTGCGCGATCGATGACCACCAGCCCAATATGCCGCATCCCAAGCCCGTGCAACTGCGCGTGGCCCGTGCTGCCAAGGTGATTGGCATGCCGGTGACGCAGCAGCAGTGCTTGGATGCGCTCAACGGCCTGGGTTTGCCGGCGACGGTAGCCAGCGAAGGCGTGATCAGCGTGACTGCGCCGACCTTCCGCTTTGACATCAATCTGGAAGAAGACCTGATTGAAGAAGTGGCGCGCATGATTGGTTACGACAACTTGCCGACCACCAAACCACTCGCTCCCATTAGCCCGAAGCTGCGTGCGGAAAACAAGCGCAGCCCATTCACCGTGCGCCACGAACTGGCTGCGCTGGGTTACCAAGAAACCATCAACTTCTCGTTTGTGGAAGAAAAGTGGGAAGCAGAGCTGGCCGGTAACACCAACCCGATCAAGCTGCTGAACCCGATTGCCAGCCAGCTGAGTGTGATGCGCTCCAGCTTGATTGGCTCGCTGATGCAAGTGCTGAAGTTCAACGTAGATCGCAAAGCACCCCGCGTGCGCGTGTTTGAGTTGGGCCGTGTGTTCTTGCGAGACGACAGCGTGGTGGAATCTGACACGACCGTGAAGGGGTTTGAGCAGCCCATGCGCGTGGCGGGTTTGGCTTACGGCGCTGCAGCGCAGCAGCAGTGGGGCCAAGCGGACGCCAAGGTGGACTTTTACGACGTGAAGGGTGATGTTGAGGCATTGCTAGCACCCTTGAAGCCTGTGTTTGAAGCAGCCGAGCACCCTGCGATGCACCCTGGCCGCTGCGCGCGCGTAGTGTTGGATGGCAAGGCCATCGGTGTTGTTGGCGAGCTGCACCCCCAGTGGCGCCAGGAGTGGGATTTGGCGCAGGCGCCCGTGCTGTTTGAGTTAGAGCTGGATGCGGTGCTGGCGCGTGAGGTGCCCAAGTTCCAAGCCGTTGCCAAGCACCAGGCGGTGGAGCGCGATATTGCGGTGGTCGTCAAAGAAACCGTGACCCATGCGCAAGTCATGGCGGCTGTCGCAGCTGGCGTGCAGGGCGGTATCTTGCGCAATGCCGTGTTGTTTGACGTGTTCCGCCCTAAAAAGCTCAAGGCGGGCGAAGAGGCTGCACCCGGCAGCTTGGCGCAAGACGAAAAGAGCTTGGCGGTGCGTTTAACCCTGGGGCGCGATGATGCTTCATTGACGGATGTGGAAATCGACGCTGCGATGCAGGGTGCAATCGCGGCTTTGCAGTCCCAAGTTGCAGCGCGTTTGCGTGGTTAAGGTAAACAGATGGAAGCGAGCAAAGTTTTGATGAATAGTGAATTGGATGCCACCGGCGCTTTGACCAAAGCACAACTGGCAGATTTGCTGTTTGACCAGTTGGGTGTGAGCAAGCGCGAAGCCAAAGATATGGTCGATGCCTACTTTGATCTGATCTCGCAAAGCCTGGTGCAGGGCGAGGAAGTGAAGCTTTCGGGCTTTGGTAACTTCCAGATTCGCACCAAGGCGCCACGCCCGGGGCGCAATCCCCGCACGGGTGAATTGATCCCGATTGAGGCGCGCCGCGTGGTGACTTTCCATGCCAGTACCAAACTCAAGGAGCAAATTCAGGCCTAAGGCTGGCGTAGGTGCTTGATTTCAAAGCATCTGCACAGAATCTAGGTTTTGTGGCGCCAGGTTTGCCTAGGCTGCTATGAAAATGGATTACAATCATAGCTTCGGCGTGTAGCGCAGCCTGGTAGCGCACTTGCATGGGGTGCAAGGGGTCGCGAGTTCGAATCCCGCCACGCCGACCAATTTATCGAAAGCGATTAGAAAGAGATTTCAAGTCGCTTCACTTTGCAGAATCATCAGAGTTTTGAAAAGTGGGTGTAAAAACCAAGATATAATCTGATATTTCGGCGTGTAGCGCAGCCTGGTAGCGCACTTGCATGGGGTGCAAGGGGTCGCGAGTTCGAATCCCGCCACGCCGACCATTTATATCAAGGACTTAGCTTCGCAAGGGGCTAAGTCCTTTTTCTTTTTCCTGATTTGTGCCCAACAATGTGCCCAACACGTTGAGTTGGTAGGGCACCTGGACGAGCTTGATTGTCTGGAACTGGGTACCGGGTCAAGGAAGGGCGTTCAGATACTTGAGAAAGCTCTTCTGCTCTTCTTCCTTCTCTACTATCTGCACGAACGGTTCAAGGTTCTTCCTCGTCAAAAGGATGAAGCCCGCCTCCATAGATTGCCGTGCTGCTTCTATGCGTTGTTCAATCGTGCCAGCCCACTTTGACCACTTCGCCAAGTCTTTGGAGGTCATGGTGTCGATGTTGAGAGGTTCGAACACCTTGATGTTCTCTTCCAAGTCGATGATCAAAATTTGCCGTAAGTCATTTGCTTGATCCAGCGCCTGAAGTCCGGCAATGTCGGCTAACTTTTCCGTAACGATCAGTGGAGGCTTGATAGAGCGTCCGATGCGCGCCTCTTCGAGTTCTCTTTCTTCTTGCGTTGCTTCCCGTTCCTTCGTCAAGGTCGTGGCTCCGGTCTTCAGCATTGTTGAGATGGCTCGAACTACAAGGCGATCTCTTGTTCGGCGATGCCTACAGCCAGATTGCAACGTTGGTAGAGCGGCATACGCGCTACGTGATGTTGGTCAAACTGGTAGATAAAGACTCATACACCGTGGCTGCGGCGCTGGCCAGACATGCGCAAACCTTGCCACGAGAGCTCTATCGTTCCTTGACCTGGGATCGCGGATCGGAAATGGCGGGGCACAAACGCTTCACTGTGGCCACTGACATCCAGGTCTACTTCTGCGATCCGCAAAACCCATGGCAGCGCGGAACGAATGAGAACACCAATGGACTGCTGAGGCAGTACCTTCCCAAGGGCATAGACATCTCGGGTTGCTCGCAGATTGAGCTCGATGCGATTGCGAGAAAATTAAACGAACGGCCAGAAAGACCTTGGGGTACAGAACCCCGGCTGAGTTGTTTAACGAATGCGTTGCATCGATCGGTTGAATCCACAACCCATTCAGTAACAAAAAAGCCCAAGGTATTTCCCTTGGGCTTTTTTGTTGGCTATTCACCAAGTCGCGTGCTTGTTACGCCGCCGCTTGATCTTCGATGAGGAAGTTCAGGCGGTCTTTGCCTGCAATCCACAGTGGTGGCTTGCCGCGGCCAGTCCACGTTGCACCTGTAACGGGGTCGCGGTATTTGGGAGCTACCGTTTTATGGCTGGTAGTGGCTGCGCGAGCAGTTTTCTTGGAGAAAACGTCTTCTTCTGTCAATTCGTATTCGGCGATGATGGCGCGAACTTGGGCGATCGCAGAAGACAAGGCTTCTTTGCGTGCAGCTTCAATTTGTTTTTCCAGTTCTGCGCGTTGAGCCAGTAGTTCTTTGTAAGTAGTCATTTAACGGTGTTGAGATAAATGGTTTAGCAATGCCATGAGGTAAAGACATTGTCAGTTGGAAGACATGGATTTTACGCTTTTTCTTAAAAAGAAACAGTTTGCGTTCCAAGGCTAGCAATTATTTTGCAAAAAACTCGTGTTTAGTAGAGTGTGTATTCATATCTTTGGCTTCTGGGGCGTTAAATTTGCACAAACACGCTTGTCAGCTTATCGAAAGAGCCAAATGAATAATAAGTTGCAGATAAAAAGCTAAGGAGACGGTCTCATGAAGTCAGGATTTGCAGAGTTTCATCAGCGTTCCATCGATCCACAAACGCGCGATGCATTTTGGCAACAGCAAATGAGCTTGGTTGACTGGGTCAAAGAGCCGGAAAAAATCTGTGATTACAGTAATCCGCCTTTTGTGCAGTGGTTTGCGGATGGGCAGTTAAACCTTTGTCATAACGCAGTAGACCGGCACTTGAAAGATCGAGCAGATCAACCTGCGTTGATTGCGGTATCGACAGAAACGAATACAGAAAAAACGTATACCTACCGCGATTTGCATGCAGAGGTGCAGCGCATGGCTGCAGTGCTGCAGTCTTTTGGGGTAGAGAAGGGCGATCGTGTGCAGATTTATATGCCCATGATTGCTGAGGCTGTTTTTGCGATGCTTGCATGCGCACGTTTAGGTGCGATTCACTGCGTGGTATTTGGTGGTTTTGCTTCGGTATCTTTGGCATCGCGTATTGATGATGCGAAGCCCAAGGTTATTGTCAGTGCCGATGCAGGATCCCGTGGCGGGCGTGTTCTGGCATACAAGCCTTTGCTCGATAAGGCGCTGCAGTTAAGTACGCACAAACCACAGGCAGTGCTTTTGGCCAATCGTGGTTTGGCTGCAATGGACTTGCGTGCTGGCAGGGATCATCTGTGGACCGATTTGCGTGCAAAGGTCATGGATGCGCAAGTGCCATGCGTGACGGTCAAATCTACTGACCCAAGCTACATTCTCTATACCAGCGGTACAACCGGAAAACCTAAAGGGGTGCAGCGGGATACAGGGGGCTGCACAGTGGCTTTGGCTGCGAGCATGCCTCACATCTTTAATGCCAAAGCCGGGCAAACTTTCTTTTGCACCAGCGATATTGGCTGGGTGGTTGGGCACAGCTACATCATCTATGCACCATTGATTGCTGGAATGGCAACCATACTGTATGAAGGACTGCCCATTCGTCCGGATGCAGGTATTTGGTGGAGCTTGGTAGAGAAATACCGTATCACACACATGTTTTCTGCTCCGACGGCAGTACGTGTATTGAAAAAGCACGATCCCGCATTTTTGCGCCAATATGACCTGTCCAGTTTGCAGGCGTTGTGGTTGGCGGGGGAGCCGCTGGATGAGCCTACAGCGCAATGGATTAGTGATGCGCTTCAAGTGCCGATTATTGATAATTATTGGCAGACAGAAACGGGCTGGCCCATCATGACCTTGTGTAACGGAGTGGAGCCGCAGGTCAGTAAGTTCGGCAGTCCGGGGAAAGCGGTTTATGGCTACAACGTCAAGCTGATTGACGATAAAACCGGTGAAGAATTGCGCGAACCCAATCAAAAGGGCGTGCTGGCGATTGAGGGGCCGCTACCTCCTGGATGCATGCAGACGATCTGGGGTGATGATGAGCGCTTTGTCAGAACCTACTGGCAGAGTATCCCCGGGAAGTTGATTTATAGCACCTTCGACTGGGGTATTCGTGATGAGCAGGGTTACCACTTTATCTTGGGTCGAACCGATGATGTAATTAACGTTGCAGGGCATCGCTTGGGCACCCGTGAAATTGAAGAAAGCATCTCTGCACACCCTGAGGTTGCCGAAGTGGCTGTAGTGGGTGTTGCAGACAGTCTCAAGGGACAAGCCGCTATGGCGTTCGCGGTCCTGCGTGATGCCAGCAAAGTCGCTGATGCGCAGCAGCAAGCGCAGATGGAGGCCGAGGTAATGAGATTGGTGGATAGCCAGCTTGGTGCAGTAGCTCGGCCATCCCGGGTGTTATTTGTGACAGCTTTGCCTAAAACCCGCAGCGGTAAATTGCTGCGGCGGGCGTTGCAGGCCGTTGCTGAGCATAGAGACCCCGGCGATCTGACCACCATGGAAGATCCAAATGCTTTGGCACAGGTGAAAGAGTTGCTGGGTAGCTGATGTTGTGAGGTCAATCAAGACAGGGGGCTTTAAGCTCCCTGTTTGTTGGCGAATCAACCAGCTTTTTCTAGATAGCTTCCAGCCTCACAGAATTGTTGCTGATGCAAGTTGGGAACCAATACCGCAGCGCACTTCCTTGCGCGCGCGGGAGCTTTCCCCTAGTCATGCTGAGCTTTCAGCCCTCTGCGCGCAGCAGTTTCGCCACTTGATGTCTACTGCAGGCCTTTCCCAAGGTAATCCCCCCGTAAAACC
>NZ_DLTI01000015.1:0-177279 GCF_002501455.1 Comamonas sp. UBA7840
CTCAAAACCCGGGGCGGTTCAGTTCACGCCATCTGGGCAGAAAGAGTGGTGGGGAGCATCAGCCTGTGTGTAGGAGCGGGGCTGGAATGCAGTGCCTGCCACTCCCGTTGCGCAAAGAACGCGCGACACTGTATGCCTGTGCTTGAGTCTGGAGGAAATGCGATGTTTTGCCACGTGACACGCCCCCAACCCGTGGAGCCAGACAAAGGCCCCCAGCCTTTGCCGCCCGATGGGCATCCGCCGCAGTCCAGCGGCTGACCGGTTGCCTCAGCGCGCAGATCGATACCGCTGATCGGCGTTTTGTAGGCGGCTGTGTCAGACCGTGGCGCATTTGGTGAAGCCTCCCAACACAGCGCTGGCGCCCTGTCGCACACTCGTTGCTCTGTCTGTGACTGGCGCCAAGGAGTGGATGGCATGCTCAATATCGAATCTGCCCTGTATGTCTGCGTACAAGCCATCGGTGTCGTTCCCGGCACTGCAAGCTTGTTGCAGCGTTTTGCCCCTGATATGGCCTATCGCGTGCTGGACTTCTGGAAGCCCGATGGCGTGTTGCAGCCCTACCTGCTGCTGAGCAACGGGACGCAACGCAGTTTTGTGCCCATCGGCTTTTTGCGCGCCGTGGCTTTTGCGCCGGAGCAGACGGCATATGTGCTGCCGCTGGCGGAGTTGGTGCAAGACCGCAGCATCCATTTGCATGCCTTGGTGGCGCGCGAGATATCCCAGCAAGGCGTGCAGCGCCAAGCTTTGGGGCAGCGTTTCATACCCAGCGGATGGCATTGACGCATAAACCACAGCGTCGGCAAAGAATGGCTGTGCAAAAAATAATCATGTGGTTTATACTTACGTCTACGGGTTATCACTTAGAGGTTAACGCGTAGTTGCGGTGCAGTTGAGATGCCTGCCTGCAACACCTTGCTAGGCATCTCGTACACAGAAAGCACTGTCATGCGTCAAGCCATCAACTCCCTGATCGAATTCATCCAAGAAGCACGCGCTGCCCATTTGGAAATCGCCAACCAGTAATTGGTGCTGATCGCAGCCCCTGCGGGCTGTCAAAAATCGCAGTAGGAAGTGCCCTCCAGCAATGGCTGTAGGGCATTTTTGTTGGTGGGTGCGCATTGACTTTGCCAGGGTGCAAAGCGCTCGGCGCGGTGGCGTGGCAGACTTGCCCACCATGCCTCCTCCTACCTTGCTTGTTGCCGACGACCACCCCTTGTTCCGTGCTGCGGTGCTGCACGTGCTGCGTGAGCGGTTTGCACAGTTTCACACGCTGGAGGCGGCCAGTGCTGCTACGGTCAGCAGCACTTTGCAAGAGCACCCGGAGGTGGAGTTGGTACTGCTGGACCTGACCATGCCCGGTGCGCGGGGCTTTTCCACCTTGCTGCATGTGCGCGGGGAATATCCAGAAATTCCCGTGGTCATCATCTCTTCCAATGACCACCCCCGCGTGATTCGCCGTGCCCAGCAATTTGGTGCTGCAGGTTTTATCCCCAAATCTGCGCCGGCAGAAGATATTGCCGGGGCGATTGAGGCGGTGCTGGAAGGGGGCAGCTGGTTTCCGCCGATGGCGGCGGAGCGCTCCGAGGCCGATGCCGACTTGGCTGCGCGGCTGGCGCAGCTCACGCCGCAGCAGTTTCGCGTGCTGCTGTGCCTGGCCGATGGTTTGCTGAACAAGCAAATTGCGCACGAGCTGGGGCTGGCCGAGAACACCGTCAAAGTGCATGTGACGGCGATTTTGAAAAAGCTGGAGTGCTATTCACGCACGCAGGCGGCGGTGCTGGTTAAAAGCCTGGAAAACGACAGCGATCTCTGACCCCCCCGCGTGGCGCTGGCCGGTTGAAAACCTCTTTGCGTTGCAGCGATTGCCAGGGCGCCAGAAAGCACTTTCCACGGCAGGCGCGCAGGGGTTGCGGCGGTGCCGCCGGAGGGACTGAAAAGGCTTTTGCAGCCTGCGCGGCAGGCCGTGGCGTTTCCCCAGATTGTGTGTCAAATAGCTGGCTAACGCTGATCCAGCAAGCGCAGGGAGCTAGCTATTTGGGAATGGAAAAATGCCCTACATCCACTGCAACAGGGTGGCCATCAAGCCGGTGGAGAGCACGCCGACATGCCAGTGGCGCAGGCGTTGCCAGGTTGCGGTGCTGCGTTCCGTCCACGCATACAGCACGGCCCCGGCGCTGATTGACAGCAGCACGGCGGCCACCATGCCCAGGCTGTTGGCGGCCATGCTGTCGGGCCAATGGGTGTGGACTTCGGCACTCACCAGCAAACACATGGGGAAATGAATCAAGAAGATGGAGTACGAGCGCTGGCCCATCCATACCAGGGGTGGGAGCTGCCACGTGCGCACCGCTTCGCGCCAGTGCACATTGCCGCCAATGGCCAGCAGCAGGGCGCTGCCGCCTGCCAGCGCAATACGGTCACGCCATTCCATGCCCAGTGCGGCCAGCGTGAGGGCGGCGATCAGAGCCACCCACAGCATGCGCTGCGCGCGCTGTTCGCTGTGCGTGGCCCACCAGGCCATCATGCCCAGCCCGTAGGCACCCATGAAGTACACGGCCCAGATGTCCAGATCGGGGTTCAGGTTCCACACCCACAGCGATGCGGCCGTGCCGGCGGTGATGCCTGCTTGCCCCCAGCCTGCCCAGCGGCTGCCCTGCTTGCACAGCCACAGCCACAGCAGGCACAGCGCATACAGCTGAAAGTCGATGGCCACATACCAAACGCCCGCAGAAATCGACTCAAAATCTGCCACGCTGTGCAGCAGCAGCAAGTGGGCGATCACGCTGGCCCAGGTGGGCGTGGCAGAGACAGAGTCGTGCTCAAACCCCATGCCACGCACGGTTTCGTTCACCACAATCGCCACCACCAGCGCAGCGCTGTAGGGCAGGCTCAAGCGCACAAAGCGCTTGCTCAGCACAGGCCAGAACTGCGGGTGTCTGCCCACGCCCTGGGGCGCCAGCGCAGCTGCTGCAAAGTAGCCGCCCAGCACCAGAAACACCTGCACCGCCATGCGGGCGTATTCATCCAGCCACGCCAGCAGCCCCCCAAAAGCGGGGTGCAGGGCATCGGACATGGGGCCATAGAACGCGAGGTGGTGGCACACAATCAGCAGGCATGCCACGGCCTTGATCTGGTCAAGGGCAGTGTTTCGGGAGGTCATGAACAACGTAGGGACAAACTAGATGATTTAACGGATGAGAGTGCTGCGGCGCTGACACGGGCGGTGAATTGGACTGGGGGTGGCCGCTAGCGCGGGTGCATTCAACCGGGTTTGTGCGCTGGGTGGATGCTGCTGTGCGAAGCGGTTGCGGCCCGCACGATCGTGCCAGCGGCCCGTGGGGTGGGGTGATTCTGAAAAGATAGCAGCTAGCGCTTGCTGCATAAGCGCTGGCTGCCAATTTGGCTTGTATCAGTAGGCGCTGATCACACGGCCCCTGAGACGTCGTTTTTCGCCGTGCTTACAGTCCCTGCGCCAAAGCTTTCAGGCCTTCAGCCGCCACGCTGCCTTCAGTTTTGCTGGGCTGGGTCGTATGACCGGGGCTTCACACATCAGGCCAAGCGGATGCAAAGCCTAGCCTTCGCGAATGCGCAGCAAGGTCTGGCTCAGCAAGGCGCGCAGTGCTGGCGGGCGCACCGGTTTGGCCAAAAAGCCCCAACCCCGTTCGGCCGCCTGGCGGCGCAGCGAGGCATCGCGCTCGGCGGTGAGCAAGATCACCGGTGGTGTCTGCCCCCAGCGTTCGCACAACTGGGCGTAGATGTCGGGGCCATACAGCTGTTTGCCCAGGTGCACATCCAGTAGCACCAGCTGGGGCGCGTTGCCGGGGTGGGCGCGCTGCAGGGCCTCATGCGGGCCACCTGCAAAGGGCACGGCGCAGCCCCAGCGCTCCAGCAGCGCGCGCGTAGCGGCGCAGGTTTGCGGGTCATCTTCGATGTACCACGCCACGCCGCCTTGCAGCGGCGCATCGTCCTGCCGCGTTGGGGCGCTGGGGCGCACGGCGGGCTGCAGCGCAGCGGCATCGCCCAGCGGCACAGTCACCCAAAACACGCTGCCTTTGCCCAGCGTGGAGCGCAGGCCAATCTCGTGGCCCAGCAACTTACCCAGCCGCTCCACAATCGCCAGCCCCAGGCCGGTGCCGCGGTCATCGGCATGGCCTTCATCCAGGCGGCGAAACTCCTCAAAGATTTCGCGCTGCAGGCTGGGCGCAATGCCCGGGCCTTGGTCATGCACCTCAATGCGTACCTGTGCCCCCACGCGGCGGCAGCCCACCACGATGCGGCCCTTGCGGCTGTAGCGAATGGCGTTGGAGACAAAGTTTTGCAGGATGCGGCGGAGCAAAGCCTCGTCACTGCGCACCACATAGCGGCTGGAGCGGGTGCGCAGCTGCAAGCCTTCGCTGTCTGCCAGCATGGAGAAGTTGTTGTGCACCACGTGCAGCAGAGAATCCAGTGCGAAGTCACGCACATGCACCTCCAGCTGGCCCGACTCCATGCGCGCAATGTCCAGCATGCTGGTGAGGATGGCGTCTTGCGAGGCCAGCGCCGCGTCAATGCTCTCGGCCACGTGGCGCCCGGCCTCGTCGTGCACGTGGCTGGGCAGCAAGCTGGTGTACATGCGTGCGGCATTCAGCGGTTGCAGCAAGTCGTGCACGGCCGCGTTCACAAACCGGGTTTTGTAGCGGTTGGCTTGCTCGGCCTCTTGGCGCGCGGCTTCCAGATCGCGGGTGCGCTCGGCCACGCGCTGCTCCAGCGCATCGGCCAGCGAACGCAGCTCGCGCGCGGCATTTTTGTAGCTGGTGATGTCGGCGTAGCTGGTGACAAAGCCGCCATCAGGCAAGGGGTTGCCGCGAATTTCCAGCACCGTGCCGTCGCCTTTTTCGCTTTCGTGCAGATGCGGTTTGCCGCTGCGCAAATGGCCCAGGCGGCGTTGAATGGCCACTTCCATGGGCGCATCGCCGAGCAGGCCGCGCTTGGCGTTGTGGCGCAGCAGGGCCTCAATCGGGGCGCCCACATAGATCAGCTCCGAAGGGTAGCGAAACAGCTGCAGGTAGCGGGAGTTCCACGCCACCAGATTCAGGTTGGCATCGATGATGACTACGCCTTGGGGCAGGTGCTCCAGACTGCGTGACAGGCCAGTGTCGGCCTGCTGCGCGGCTTGCACGATGCCGTCTTGGGCCGTGCGCAGCTCTTGCGCATGCTGCTTGAGTACCGTCTCCAGCTCTTGGCGGCTGCGCAGGCGCAAGCGTGCAATGCGCTGGCGCTGGCGCACAAACAGCACCAGCAGGCCGCCGGCCAGCCACAGCCCCGCCGCCGCCGCCGCTGCCCACCAACTGGTGGTGGCGCTGGAGCTGGTGTCGTGCAGCAAGTGCATTCTCCAGTTGCTGTTGGGCAGGTCTATGCTTTGCAGCAGCATGCGGCGGGGGAGTTCGGGGTCGTCAATATTGACCAGGCGGCTGCCGTTATCCAAGGTCTTGCTGACCTTGAAATTGAGCGGCGACAGCGTTTCTGACTGGTACTGGCGCGTGGCCACCAGCTCGGCTTCGGCCTGCGGGGTGAGCGGGTACAGCAGGCGATAGCGCCAGGCCTCGCGGCTGGTCAGGAAGATGACACCATGCTTGTCTGACACCACCACCATGTCGGTGGTGCGGGGCCACTGGCGCTCCAGCTCCTGCAAGGCAATCTTGATTGCGATCAGGCCAATGGTTGCGCCGTTTTCGTCGTAAATCGCTTGTGAAAGAAAGTAGCCCGGCAAGCCCGTGGTGGTGCCAATCCCATAAAAGCGCCCCTTGCCGGTGGCCAAGGCGTCTCGCACGTAGGGGCGGTAGTTGTAGTCTTCCCCCACGTTGTTGCGCGCCTCGCGCCAGTTGCTGGCGGCCACGGCAATGCCCGAACGGTTGATGAGTGTGAGGGTGGATGACTGGCTGGCGCCGTTGGCGCGCTCCAGCTTGCGGTTGAGGTAGTCCACGTCGTAGTGGTTGAGCGGGCGCTGCAACGCGGCCCGCAACTCCGGGTCGAGCGACAGGACCTCGGGCAGGGTGCGGTAGCGGTCTACGCGCTGGGTCAGCGCCTGTGCGCGAACGGCGAGCTGGCGTTGGAAGACTTCGCTTTCGCTCAGCAGTGCCTGGCGCCACGTCAGCCAGCCGACGCTGAGCATGCTCAGCAGCATGCCTGCAATCAGGATGACAACGGTCCAGGCGGGGCTGCGGCGAAGGTTTGGAAACATCCCTTCAGTGTGCCCGTGATCGCGGCAATTTGCCTGCAGCCGGGCTTGTGCCAAGAGTGTGCAGATTCGTATTTCTACGTAGAGAACGGCATGTTTCCCTAGTGAGCGGCGCCATCTAATACCAATAGGTTATCGGCAGTTTGGTGGCTGCGCAGTACAAACCCGGCAGTCGCACCTGTGTGGTGCATTCATCTTTGGATTTCTCCGGAAGATTTTGTATGCAAGCCGTTCCTGCCGAAGCTATTGCCAAGCTCAAGCTGCCGTTCTATCGCCAGCTGTATTTCCAAGTGGTGTTTGCCATCATCATCGGCGTGTTGCTGGGCTACTTTGAGCCCGAATACGGCGCAGCCATGAAGCCTTTTGGCGATGCGTTCATCAAGTTGATCAAGATGATCATCGCGCCGGTGATTTTCCTGACCATCGTCACCGGTATTGCGGGCATGACCCAACTGAGCACCGTGGGCCGTGTGTTCGGCAAGGCCATGGCGTACTTCCTGACCTTCTCGACCCTGGCGCTGGTCGTGGGCCTGATCGTGGCCAATGTGTTCCAGCCTGGCGCTGGCATGAACATCAACCCCGCCGATCTGGACCAGACGGCCGTGAAGGGCTACGTGGCCAAGTCGCACGACATGACGCTGACCGGCTTTGTGATGGACATCATCCCCAAGACGCTGATCAGCCCCTTCATTGGCGACAACATCCTGCAGGTGCTGCTGGTGGCGGTGCTGTTTGGTGTGTCGCTGGCCATGACAGGTGAAGCTGGCAAGCCCATCCTGAACTTCTTTGAAGCACTGCAAAAGCCCGTGTTCAAGCTGGTGAACATTGTCATGAAGGCTGCCCCCATCGGCGCTTTCGGTGCCATGGCTTTCACCATCGGCAAGTTTGGTCTGGGTTCGCTGCTGAACCTGGTCGAGCTGGTGATGACTTTCTACATCACCTCCGCCATCTTCGTGCTGGTGGTGCTGGGCGCTGTGGCCCGTGCCTGCGGTTTCTCGGTGATCAAGCTGATCCGCTACCTCAAGGAAGAGCTGCTGCTGGTGCTGGGCACTTCGTCGTCCGAGTCGGCACTGCCTTCGCTAATGCACAAGATGGAGCATGCAGGCTGCAAGAAGTCGGTGGTTGGTCTGGTGGTGCCCACCGGTTATTCGTTCAACCTGGACGGCACCAACATCTACATGACGCTGGCGGCGCTGTTCATTGCCCAGGCTACCAATACCGAGCTGACACTGGGTCACCAAATTGCGCTGCTGCTGGTGGCCATGCTGTCGTCTAAGGGCGCGGCCGGTGTGACCGGTGCCGGCTTTATCACCCTGGCAGCGACGCTGGCCGTGGTGCCGGAAGTGCCCGTGGCCGGTATGGCGCTGATTTTGGGCGTGGACCGCTTTATGTCCGAATGCCGCTCGCTGACCAATTTCATTGGCAATGCCGTCGCCACGGTGGTCGTGTCGCGCTGGGAAAAGGGCGTGGATATGGAGCGCCTGAACGCCGTGCTGGATGGCCAGGAGTTGCCCGCGCTGGAGCCTGTGAAAGCCTAAGCGCTGGCGCAGACTGGGGGGCATGCCGCCCTGTCTGCTGGCCCTTGCTGACCAAAATGCCCTGCAATGCAGGGCATTTTTTATGGTGTTTTAGGGCGCTAACGCTGATGCAGCAAGCGCTGCCAGCTATGAAATGATGCGGTGCTTACAGGCCGGCGCGCAGCAACTCAAACGCCATGCGGATGCGCTGCCCGTCGCGCCCCAGCTTGCGGTCCATCGGCAAGCGTTGGGCCCATGCCAGGCGGGCGATGGACGCATGCAGCACCTGGCGTGCTTCGGGCGGCAAGGTGTGCACCCACGCCTTCCAGTGTTTGCGCGCTTCCGGCAGGGCACCGGCGCGCTCCAGCATCCACGCGGTGGAATGGGCATAACACAGCGCATCGCGCACCTGGCACACGGGTAGGGGCAGGTGGGCCGTGGGGTCGTCTTCAAAGTCGATATAGCCAATCACCCCGTCGGGGCAGCGCACTAAATTGCGGGCAAAGGCCTGGCTGAGGGTGGTGCCTGCTTTGTGAACTTTGCTAATCGCCTGCAGGCCTTGCTTCCAGTGCGCCAGCACGGCGTTGGCACCCCGGGCGATGCCCTCTTCCATCTCGTCGCTCAGGCTGGGCGTGCGCTCGCCGGGTGCGCCCAGGTGGCGCATCACAAAGCCATCTTCGGACACCGCCAGCACCTCGGGTGCGCGCAGGCCGCGCGCGGCAAAGTCTTGTAGGCGCCGCACCTCGGTGGCAACGGCCACCTTGCCCCCGGGGTTGGGCACGGGACTGAGCACGGGCATCTTGAACGCTTTGGCCAATGCACCGAGTACGCGATAACGCCAGCTGGGGTTGAGTGCCCCGGCGCGCTTGACCCACAGGGTTTCGCCAGCTTGGTCATAGCGCATCACGCTGTGCGGTTGGCTCAGCACATGGGCGTGGAGGAAGGCGGCGTAGTCAATGGAAGCGTTGGAAGCAGGCACAGGCACATCAGTCAATACACGCAGGGCCGCAAGACCTGGGGGTGTTGCGGGCAATCTGGCGATTGTGCCTTGTTCCTTGGCTGCGGCTGAGGAAGGCTTGAGTGGCGCAGGAGAGATTGGAACGCTGTGCGCACAGACACGCTCCCCGTACATCTTGCACACATTGGGCGGCCCATCCGGCGGTGCCAGGCCAGCGCGGCAATCAGGCCGCTATATACAGCGTCCGCGCCTTGTAGCGCACGGGGAAAAGGTACCAGGAACGGGTTATGCAGACAACTCCTGTGTAGCAGACACGGGCTTGGCCTGCGGGCTACACTGCCTGCTATCGGCCACGCATGCGCCAAGCATGCAGTCCCGCCCCTTTGCACCAATTGTGCGAATGACGGCAGCACCGCCATGCAGGAGACCGCCGAATTCGTACATGGGCTGGCAGCCCGCTAACTTACACACCCCTACGCTATGGAAAACCACCAAACTGACGCCCCCGAAGTTGAAACCGCGCTGAGCACCGAGATGCTGGAAGAGCTGGACAACATGCTGGAAGCCATGCGCGAGCGCGCCGAAGAAATCCCCCAGTGGGAGTTCTGTGACGGCTTTTTGACCGCACTGATCTGCACACGCCGCGACATTCCCACGGCCGAGTGGCTGCCCATGCTGCTGGGTGACGGCGAGGCGCTGGAAGTGGCCGAAGGCCAGCCGCTGCCCAAGCTGGAAGCCTTTGACAGCGAAGCCCAGCAAGCGCGCTTCCTGGAGTTGGTGGCGCTGCGCATGGACGAAGTGCGCGCGCAGCTGGACACCGAAATCAAGTCGCTGGAAGACCAGGCCGCATTCCAGCCTGAAGTGATGGACACCCGCGGTGCGTTGCTGATGCTGCCCGAAGCCGAGCGCGCTGAACTGGAAGACGAAGAAGTGCCTTCGCTGGGCCAGGTCTGGGCACTGGGCTTTATGTTTGTGGTGGAAAACTGGGCCGAAGAATGGGCTGCCCCCCGCGACAAGGAAGCCGCACAGTGGTTGGATGCCGCCATGGAATTCATCGTCAACCTGACCGAAGACGACGACGGTGAAGCCACGCTGAACCTGTATGACGAAGACGGCCCTGCATCCACCAGCCAAGAGCGTTTGGACGCGTTTGGCGAAGCCGTGTGGGCCGTGTACGACCTGCGCCAGCTGTGGCGCAGCATGGGCCCCCGCGTGGAGGCCGTGGTCAAGGGCGAACAGCCTGGCCGCAATGACCCTTGCAGCTGCGGCAGCGGCAAGAAGTTCAAGAAGTGCTGCGGCGCGTAACTGAAAAGTGACAAGGGCTTCGCTGCATTGAGCGGTTGCGCGGCGAAGTTCTGCTGAAACGGTGCTTGCACCTGTTCAGAAACAGGAGCTGTTAGCGCTGGTGTTTCTTTGTTTTCGGAGCCATAAGGACCTGAAAACATTGTTTCATCAGCGCAAGCAGCTCCTTTTTTGTTGTTGTGCGTGCCGTGAAGGAAAGCTCTACCATCACGCACCTGCACGTTGAACCTCGCCTGTCTGTATGTCTTTGCCTTTGTTAACCCGCCTGCGCGCGGAATGGGCGCCCAGCATTCCACGTGAATTGCTGGCGGGTGCCGTTGCCACGTTTGCGCTGATTCCGGAAGTGATTGCCTTTTCCTTTGTGGCGGGCGTGGACCCATCGGTGGGACTGTTTGCCTCGTTCGTCATCAGCATCGTGATTGCCGTGTTTGGCGGGCGCCCGGCCATGGTGTCGGCGGCTGCGGGCTCGGTGGCGCTGGTGGCCGCGCCCCTGGTAGCCTCGCACGGCATTCAGTACCTGTTTGCGGCTGGTTTGCTGGCGGGGGCGATGCAAATTGTCTTTGGCCTTTGCAAGATGGGCGTGCTGATGCGCTTTGTCTCCAGCTCGGTGCGCACCGGGTTTGTGAACGCGCTGGCCATCATGATTTTTGCGGCGCAGCTGCCGCATTTGCACCATGCCAATGGCGCCACCTGGGGCATGCTGGCGCTGGGGCTGCTCATCATTTACGGCTTGCCGTGGCTGGGGCAGCGTTGGCAGTTAAAAGCGCTCACCGCCATCCCATCCCCGCTGATTTGTGTGGTGTTGCTGACCGTGCTGGCATCGTGGCTGGGCCTGCCCGTGGCCACGGTGGCGGATTTGGGCAAGCTGCCCGATGCCTTGCCGCTGTTTGGCCTGCCCGAGGTGCCAGCCAGCATCGACACCCTGCGCATCATTTTGTTGCCTGCTTTGGCGATTGCCATGGTGGGCTTGCTGGAGTCGGTGCTGACGGCGGCCGTGGTCGATGAGATGACCAACACCCCCAGCGACAAAAACCGCGAGTGCACAGGCCTGGGCATGGCCAATATGGCATCCAGCGTGTTTGGCGGCATTGCTGGCTGCGGCATGATCGGCCAGGCCGTGGGCAATGTGAAATACGGCGGGCGCGGGCGCTTGTCCACGCTGTTTGCCGGGGTGTTTTTGTTGGTGCTGATGGTGGCGCTGAAAGATTGGGTGTCGCAGGTGCCGGTGATGGCGCTGGTGGCCATCATGGTGATGGTGTCGGCATCAACCTTTGACTGGAAATCGCTGGGCAATATGGTGCGCTACCCGCGCTTGTCCAGCGCCGTGATGCTGGCCACCGTGGTCATCACCGTGGCCACGCACAACCTGGCGGCGGGGGTGATTGCCGGGGTGCTGCTGTCTGGGGTGTTCTTTACCTTCAAGGTGGCGCACATGTTGAACGTCACCTACGAAGATGATGCGCAGACGGGCATGCGCACATGGCGGGTCAGCGGCCAGGTATTTTTCGCCTCTGCCGATGCCCTGGTCGATCAGTTTGATGTGCGCGCCGTTGCGGGGCTGCCCGTGCGTATCGATGTGAGTGCCGCACACTTTTGGGATATCACAGCGATTGGTGCGCTGGATAAAGTGGTGCAGCGCCTGCATCAGCATGGCTGCACCGTGGAGCTGGTGGGCATGGATGCGCAAAGCCAGCGTCTGGTGCAGCGCATGAAGACCTGAGGCAACGCGCGGCACAGCGTGCGGCTTTCTGAGGCCGGTACAACACAAAGCCCGCAGTTGCGGGCTTTGTTGTGTGTGGGGTGAGTAGAGCAGGCAGCGTTGCCTGGAGCGATGCCTAGCTCAGCAGATCTTCCGCAAAAATTTGCCAGTGACCGCCTTGTTTGCGCCAGTACTGGCGCACCGTGGTGGATGCATTCTTAGCCACGTGCAAATTCACGATGCGGATCTCTCCGGCGTCTTCTTGCCAGTTGTAGACCGACATGTCTTCCACCGACAGCTTGGACAGTGGGCCCACGCTGGCCAAACGGCCACGGCGCTTTTCCAAAGCATCTGCAGCCGCCAGCTCGGCGCTGTAGAGCTGGTTCAGGCTCTGCGTATCGCCTTGGCGCCAAGCGGTTTGCCAGCGGTCAATTTCTTTTTTGAAATTGTCTTGCTGGTGCTGCTTCATGGTCCACTGCGGCGTTACCCAGTGCAGCTTCTCGGTAATCAGCACGGGGGTGCGGCGGTCAATCGACGCCATCAAAAACGCAATGTCCGGGTTGGACAGCACCACGCAGCCATCGCTGGCTTGCGGCACCCGGGCGAACTGGTCGGAAGGCACACCGTGCAGCCAGATACCGCTGCCGGTGCGACCCAAGAAGCGATCCCAGTCATTGGGGTAGTTCACTGTGAGCGCGCCTTTGCCATACAGCTCAGGCAGCTTTTCACTGGGGATCTGACGGCCAACAAAATACACGCCGAGTGGGGTGCGCTGGTCGCCTTCTACGCGTTTGTTGACGCCGTTGCGGCCCACCGTGACGTAGAAATTGCTCACCACCTCCAGCCCTTTGGGGCCGTTGGAGAACACATACAGGCGTGACTTGCTGGTGTCCACCGCAATCACGTGGCGCACCGAGCTGCCCAGGTGCATCAGGTTGCTGGGCACCATGCCCGGGGGCGGCAGATCAATCGCTGCTTGGCGGCGGCGCTGTAGCTCGTTTTTCAGGCCCTTGTAAAACTCCGGCGGGGCAATGTCCTGATCGGCGACGCCCATGTTGCGCTTGCTGGGTGTGGCCTGAGCGTGGGCCAGTTGCTCGCCCATTGGTGTGGCGCCGGTGCGTAGGCGCAGCATATCGGCATACAGCAGTTGGGCAGCGCGGAAGTTGGGGACTTCTTCGGTCAGCTCAGTGACGGCGCGAAACGCTTCGTTGATTTCCCGGCGCTCAATTTGCGCCAGGATTTCCACCAGACGTTTTTCGGCGCGCGCTTGCTCGGTCTCAGCATGGCTGAGCGTGCTCCACGCCAGGCTGCTGGTGAATACCGCCAGCGATAGCAGCGCCGTAGCGCAGCGGTTGGTAGTGCGAAACATTAGCGGCCCGTTTCCTCTCGGGTGATGCGCCACTTATCCCCTTCTTGCTGCAGACGCAGGGTTTTGCGGGTGGTTGCCTTGTAGCTGCCTGCCGCGTAGTACTGGCGGAAGTTGGCAGTGGCCCGTTCGCCATGCACGGAGACCTTCAGGTCTCGCACCTCCACCGTGATGGCGGGCTTGCCCACGATGCGGTCTTTGCGCTCAGCCTTCCACGCAGCCAGGGTGCCGCCTTGGGGGTCAAAGTGGTTGCTGTAGGCCGCGTAGTAAGCCGCCATGTTTTGCTGCTCCCATGCTTTGGCCCATGCCAGCACCGCTTTTTCTACCGCTGCCACGGCATGTTGCTGGCTGTCTGGCTGGGCAGTTTCTTTGGCTTTGACGGGCTGCTCTGCAGGTTTGGCCGCTTCTTTGTCCTTGGGAGGCTCTGCAGGCTTGGCGACAGGTGCCGGTTTGGCCTCTGCCGCCGGTGCTGCCGCAGTCACCACCACAGGGGCGGATGCGGCCGATGTGGGCGCGGCTACGGGCTTTTCGGCGGGAGTCCGTGCCGGCGCGGCGGGTGCCGCCACCGGTGCAGCGGCAATTTCGGCAGGTGCTGCAGAAGCAATCGCCGTGGCCTTCGCGGTTGCAGTTGATGCGGCGGCTGGGAAAATCTGTTTGATCAGCGACAGCTTGGGCTGCATCGCTTTGCCACTGCCATCCAGCTGCAGTGCTTTGGCATAGGCATCGCTGGCCATGCGAGCATACAAGTCGCCCAAATTCTCATGCGCGGTGGCATAGCTGGGGTTGGTGCGAATGGCCTGCTCGAGCACTTGGGCGGCTTTGCGCTCTTCGCCCTTGGCCGCGTACACCACCGCCAGGTTGTTATACGGCTCAGGCAGCCCGGGATAGTCCTGGGTGAGCGCGGTGAATATCTGAATGGCTTGGTCGTACTTGCGCTGCTCCGTGGCAATCACACCTTGCAAAAAACGCATTTGCACATCGTTGGCGTTTTGCTTGAGGTGGTTTTGTGCCCGTTGGGCGGCTTCGGAGAGTTTGCCCTGCTCCAGCAGCTTGGCCACTTCTGTAGTCGGCGATGGCTGCGCCCATGCGCTGCCCACAGTGAACGCCAACGCACAAATCATTCCTGCAGTTGTAACAGGGCGAGCGAGATGTAATGGATTGTTTCGATGGACGAGCATGGAAAGCACGGACGCGAGAGACATGTAGGTACTTTCAACGAACAGTCGAGGGTGTACGAAAAAGGCATTTTCGCCTGTCAGCGCCAGATGCCAAAGTTGAAAATTTTATGCGGAATCAGTGCGCACACCTGCTGTCAGGGGGCTTTTTACGAGTGTGGGGGTGCGTTAAAGCCCGATTGCTGCGGGTGCGCAGCATGGGAATGGCGCAACGGCGTCTGAACAACTTGTTACTAAGCGGCGGACTTTCTGACTGCCAGCACCTTTGATGGACTGTGACAGCCTTCCTTCGTGGCGGGATGGGCAAGTGGCTGCCCGTATGCGCTGCGTCATAGAGCGGCGGCGCGCAGGGGCCCAGTGGGTTTATTGCGCGGTGAGCAAGGCAGTTATTTTTTGCAACCCACAGTGCACCGCTTGTGCGCGGATTGCCTCGCGGCTACCGCTGAAATGAAACAGCTGGGCGTGGCAGTGCTGCTGGTATTTCCAGGCGATCCACACCGCTCCCACCGGTTTGCCGGCCGTAGCACCCCCGGGCCCTGCAATGCCTGTGGTGGCAATGCTCACCTGTGCGTGCGAATGTGCCAGTGCGCCGGCGGCCATCGCTTGCGCCACCTCTTGGCTGACCGCGCCATGCGCTGCAATCAATGCGGCAGGCACGCCCAGCATTTCTGTCTTGGCGGCGTTCGAGTACGTCACAAACCCACGGTCAAACCAGGTGCTGGAGCCGGGCAGATCGGTGCAGGCGGCGGCCAGCATGCCGCCGGTGCAGCTTTCGGCGGTAGCCATCGTCCAGCCGCGTTGCTGGAGTTCAGCTGCCAGTTGTGCGGTCATTGCACGCAGGGACAAGGCGGTGGTATCCGTCATCGCATCGGTGTTGTAGTCAGCCAAAGAAGTGGCGCCACAGCGCCATGACCATCAGGGTGCAAAACGCGGCGACCAGGTCGTCGAACATGATGCCCCAGCCCCCCCGGGGGCCAAAGCCTTTGAACAGACGGTCGGCCCATTTCACGGGTTCGGGCTTCACGGCATCAAAAAAGCGGAACAGGGCAAAGGCCACCAGCTGACCCCAAAAGCCCATCGGCATGGTCAGCCAGAGCACGATCCACATGGCGACCACTTCATCCCAGACGATGTGGCCCGGGTCGGCCACACGCAGGTGGCGGGCCGTCACGGTGCAGGCCCACCAGCCTGCCAACAGGCTGGTGGCAATCAGCCCACCCATTTGTGCAGGTGTCAGCCACAGCTGCAGCACCAAGAAGGCCAGCCAGGCCCATAGCGTGCCCACGGTGCCGGGGGCAACGCGGCCCAGGCCCGAGCCAAAGCCCAAAGCGATGAGGTGGGCGGGGTGCTGCAGCATGAAGCGCACGGAGGGGCGCACGGGCGCGGTGGGCGTGGCTGAGGCAGTGGAGCCGTCGCTGGCGGCAGCGCGGTCTGTGAAGCGCTTGGGCTGCACATCGGTAATGGGTTCCATGGCTGGAATTGTAGAAGTCGAGAAGATGCGGGGTGGGGCGGTGCGTGCTGCGCGCCTCAGGCGAAGTGCTCAAACCCGGCAAAGCGCAGCGGCAGTTGCTGGCCGCCGGGCGCCATGACGCGCACACCGCGCTCGGCTTCGATGCGGCCGATGCAGGTCACGGGCACGCCCGCCTGGGCGGCGGCCTCGCGCACGGCAGCTTGTGCGTCGGAGGGGGCGGTAAAGCACAACTCATAGTCATCGCCACCGGCCAAGGTACAGGCGTCGATGCGGCTCATGGCCAAGGCCGCCATCATGGGGTGGCGGCGCGCGCGCATCAGGCCTCGGGTGATGTTGGCATCAATGCGTGCGCCGACCTGGCTGGCTTCCAGAATGTGGTTCAGATCACCGAGCAGGCCGTCGCTGATGTCCAGGCAGCTGGTGGCAATGCCGCGCAGCGCCAGCCCTAAAGCCACACGGGGGGTGGGTTGCTCCAGCCGCTGGCGTGCCTGGGCCAGCACGGCAGGCGGCAGCGCGTGCTGGCGCAGCAATGCGTCCAGTGCAATGCGCGCATCACCCAGGCTGCCGCTGACCCAGATGTCGTCATGCACTTGCGCGCCACTGCGCAGCAGGGCTTGGCCTGCGGGCACTTCGCCAAACACGGTGATGCAGATGGTGAGGGGGCCTTGGGTGGTGTCGCCGCCCACCAGTTCGCACTGGTGCTGGCCGGCCAGCGCAAACAGGCCGTCGGCAAAGGCTTGGCACCAGCTGGCGTCTGCGCGCGGCAGCGATAAGGCCAGCGTAAATGCCAGGGGCTTGGCGCCGATGGCGGCCAAGTCGCTGAGGTTGACGGCCAAGGCCTTGTGGCCCAGAAACTGGGGGGTCACATCCGCAAAAAAGTGGCGCCCTTCGACCAACATGTCGGTGGATACGGCCAGTTGCATGCCAGGGGCGGGGGCCAGCAGCGCGCAGTCATCGCCCACGCCCAAGGGCGAGCGGTGCACGGGACGCTGGAAGAATTTGCGGATGAGTTCGAATTCGCCCATGATAAAAAAAGTAGCTGTTGGCGCTTGTGTTTAAAGCATTTCAGGTGCAAATGATGCTGAAGTGATTGTTCTACAAGCGCAAGCAGCTATGCTTTTGGTAAGGTTTAAATGGCTTCTCCACGGAAGCGCCGTGAGGCCTGGCGGCTGACTTCGCCCAGCAACTGTTCTTTGGCCTGGCGTTCGCGCAGCCAACGTGCGTCATTGTGACTGTTTGCCACATCATTGCGAAGCGCTTGCAGTGCGGGGGCCGCGCCGTAGCGTGCGGCGTACGGCGTGATGTGCTCCATGGTTTGCAAAATATGGTCGGACAGCGGCATGTGCTGGCCGCTGCCAGGCTCCACATACACCGCATCCAGTCCAAAGCGGCAGGCTTGAAAGCGGTTGTAGGTGTAGACCAGGTAGTCGTCTTCGGTGGGGGTGAAGGGCTGGGTGTCCAGAAACCACGCGGCCAGCGCTTGTACGTAACCGGCCAGGGCGGCGGCGCGCTCGATGGTCAGCGGGGTGTCGCACACGCGGATTTCAATGGTGCCGAACTCTGGCTTGGGGCGGATGTCCCAGTAAAAATCCTTCATGCTTTTGACCACGCCGGTGGCGGTCATTTTGTCGAAGTACGCCTCAAATTCTTTCCACGTCAGCACGCAGGGTGCGCGGCCCGACAGGGGAAAGGCAAACACCGAGTTCAGCCGGGCCGAGTCAAACGCCGTGTCCTGCCCCTGCACATAGGGGCTGGAGGCCGACAGCGCAATAAAGTGCGGGATGTAGCGGCTCATGCGGTGCAGCATCAGCAAGGCGGCATCGGCGTCGGGGCAGCCGATGTGGATGTGCTGGCCGAAGATGGTGAACTGCTTGGTCAGGTAGCCGTACAGCGCAGACAGCTCGTGAAAGCGGGCTTTGTCATAAATGCGCTGTTGGTGCCATTGCTGGAACGGGTGGGTGCCGCCGCCCACCACGGCAATATTGAGCTTGTCGGCGCTTTTGACCAGCGCATCGCGAATGGGGCTGAGCTGGCCCAGCACTTCGGCCGCGCTGCGGCAGATGCCGGTGGAGATTTCGATCATGCTGCTCGTCATCTCCGGCACCACACTGCCGGGCAACTGGTATTTGTCCATCAGGCGCAGCATGTCGGTGGCGTAGGGGGCGAGGTCGTAGTCGTTGGTGTTGACGAGTTGCAACTCCAGCTCAACGCCCAGCGTCAACGGCTCGGAGTGTTGAAAGGCTTCCAAAGGCATTTTCAGTCTCCGTGGGTGGTTTGAGAGGGAGATGTGCTGACCGCATGCACCGCGCCTTCACCAGCGCGGCGCAAGGCCAGCGTGGCCAGCACGGCACCCAGCAACTCCAGCAGCAAGATGGCCGGCAGCGCCGTGCCTGCAATCGCTTGCGCTGCTTCAGGCGCTGACTGAGCAAACCGTGACGTGATGAGCAGGGCCACGGCGGACATCGGCGTCATCGCACAAGCCACCCACACCGCTTGTCGCCAGCTGGCACCGGAGCCGATGTTGCCCAGTCCCACACCCACAGACTTGGCTAGCAAGCGCGCCACGACCAAAGCGATGACGGCCACGGCAATCGCACCACTCCACGACGCCTGCGCCGCCGTGGTGGACACCAGCACGAACATCAGCATGGTCAGCAGTGAAGACGCGGTGCCCAACTGGCGCGGCCAAGCCCAGGGGCGCTGGTGCAGCTGTTTGAGCAGCATGCCGCCCAGCAAAGCCGCCAGCGGTGCAGAGCCGCCCAAATGTGCGGCAATGACGGTGGCCGCCGCAATCAAGGCCAGCATGAAGATGGAAGTGTTTTCGCTGGTGGGGCTCATCCATTGCAAGGCCAGGCGCATGGCCAGGCACAGCAAGGCGGCCACCGCGACGGACACGCCCAGCACCACCAGCACCGGCGTGATGTCTTGCCACAGCGAGGCGGCAGGGCGGGCAAAAATCTCGGCTTTGGCGCTGCCCAAGGTCAGCGCATACAGGGTGGAAAGGGTGGCCAGCACCATGGCGCGATCGGTGACGGGGCCCACGGCGCGCGTGTCATTGATCACGCGTGCCAGCACCACGGGTGACGCGGCCATGGCAATCAGCGCCAGCGGGGTCGCCGTGGTGGCGGGCACGTCCAGCCAGCGCAAGGTGAAATACACCGCGCCATAGGTCAGCGCGGCTTCTGCCAGGCTTTGCACCAGCACCATCGGGTTGTGGCGGAACCAGCGCAGCGTAATGCGCCCGCCACATTCAAACAGCACGATGGAAACCCCCAGCTCCAGCAGAAAAAGTGCGGGGCCTTGCAGGGGCCAGGCCGTGGCGCTGAAGCCCAGAAAACCTGCCAGGGTGCCTACGGCGGCATAGCCCAGTACCTTGGGCATGTTGAGGTGGCGCTGCAGCAAATAGCCGACCAGCGAGGCCACGGCCAGCAGCAGTGACCAGTGCAAGGTGTCAAAACCTGCAGAGGGTTTGAGCCATTGGGCCCAGAAGTTGGGATCTTCGGTCATGCCTTCATCCTTAGGGTCTCTCCTTGCGGTGGAGCAGCGCAAGCGCTGGATGGGCACCGCCTGAGTGCCTTAAGGCTTGAAGAAGCTCAAAGGACGTTTGCGTAGACGGTGGCGAATGGCCGCGTAGATGCGTGAACGCTCTACGCCATTGATATTGTGCGCACGCAATGCCATGCGGAATGCCAGATAAAAGCTCACCATCACATTGATGGCGCCGTTGAAGGGCAGCATGGCCACGGCCCACCAGAAGGCGTCGTCATGGATGACGGACCAGCCGAAGGTGGCTCCGGCAACGCCCAATTGGCCGGAGGACAGTGTGACATGTCGCACCTCCAGGCCCAAGCCGAAAAACCCTGCAATCGCCGGCGCAAGCCCCAGCATCAAACCGAGCGAAATATTCGCGGCAAACCCGGAAATATTGTTGCGCCAGAAGATGCTCCAGCGCTTGGCACGCTGGTTGCCAAGCAGGCGCGTGATGGCGGGGTTGTAGCGCATGGCCGAGTCCAGGCGGTTGAGCACAAACCAGTTTTCCACCCCGCCGGCAATCAGGCTGCTCAAGAAAAGCAAGACGCCCGTAAACGCCGCAAACAGCAGTGAGGGGCCCAGCAAACTCAAAGCGTCCAGCACTTGGGTGGCATGCGCCGTGTCCAGCGGCGGGCTGCCAAACGCGTAGCGGTAGAGCAAGGCCAAACCCAGCGCGGCAGGAAAGACGATGAGTACGTTGCCCAAGATGGCCGCCACTTGCGTGCGCGTCAGGTTGGCCACTTCGTCGACAAAGCTGTCTACAGCCCCTTGCTCGTTGATGTCTTTGAGCTTGGCGGCCATGGCGGGCGCCGTCATGGCCGGCTGCTTGGTGGCAACGGTGAAGTGCAGCAACTGAATCAGCACAAAACTGATGGCATAGTTGATGCCCGCCCAAAAGCCACCCCAAAACGCCGAAAACGCCAAGGCGGCCAGGCCAAACTTGACCATGGTGGTGACCGACATCACCAAGCCACCGCCCGCAGCTTGGCGCAGCATTTGCAGGTATTCCTTGCTGTTGCGTGTGATGTAGTGCTCACCGGTTTCGGCACTGCGCTCGGTCACTTTGGCGGCCAGCAGCGAGGTGTTGTTGGCAATCAAGGAGCGCAGGCTGCGCCGCTCACGCCCGACGCTGACAAAGCCTGCCAGCAATCGCATGGCATCTTGCTCGGGGTGCGTGGAGGTTAAGCAGTCGAGCAGCTGGCGGATGCGCACAATCCGCGTGCGCAGCTGGCGCACACGGAAGACCAGTCCCACGGAGATGCCGTCATCGCCAAAGTGGTTGTACACGGTGCCAATGGCGGCGCGGCAGGCGTCCAGGCGCTCGCGCAGGCGCTTTTCGGCGGCGTCCAGGCGCTCGGTGGTGCGCAGGCCGTGCAGCACTTCCACGCGCAGGCTTTCCACATCGCGGATCAGGTCATGAAACGCGCGCTGGTCGCGGGCTTCATCACTCATGCGCAGGCGCAACTCGGGTGCAAAACCATTGGCCAGAATTTGTCCTGCGCAATAGGTGATGGCATTGAGCAAGGCATGTTGCCAGAAGCTGGCGCCTTGGCTGTCGGCAGGCGCCAGTAGTGCGGCCAGGCGCTGCAGCAAAGCATCGGGCAACGCCACCAGCCAGCGCGCATCAAACTCGCGCGGCATGGAAATGGAAAACAGCTCTGAGGCGTCGATGGTCTCTGGCGTACCGGGCAGCAATTTGTGGCGCAGGCGCTCTGACAGCTCGGTAATCATGGCCGTGCGCGGGGCAAACCCAAAATCGGCCAGCAGCGTGGTGATGTCCACGCGGTCAATAAAAACCAGCCACCACGCGTGCAAGCGCTGGCGCAGTTCGCTGTTGCTCTCAATCGCTTGCACCAAGGCGTCGACACGGCCTACAGCCACCTCGACAGAGGGTTCTGCAGCGCCGATCCACTCCAGCACATGGATCAGCCAGAGATGGCGCTCTGCCAGCTCTGCCTCAGGATTCAATTCCGCGAGCAGGCGCGGCAGGTCATGAGCTTTTCTTGGCATTCAGTGCAATGTGGGGGAGGAGGGCTGGGGAATGGCGTCGGCGCTATCGCCAGTGTGGTCGGCATCGAGCACAAACAGCGCGATGGGTGCATCAAAAGTTTCGCCCTCTTCGCTAACGCACACATAGCGCCCTTGCATATGGCCTCGGGGGGTACGCAATTCGCAGGCACTGCTATAGGTAAAACTCTCGCCGGGCTGCAGCAGAGGCTGACGGCCCACCACGCCCAGGCCATGGACTTCCTGCTGCGTCTGGTTGCCATCGGTGATGAGCCAATGGCGCGCGATGATTTGGGCAGCCATGCGCCCGCTGTTGGTGATCGTGATCGTATAGGCGAAGCGATACAGCCCCTGGTGGGGCATGGATTGCTCGGCGTCGTAGTGCGCTTGCGCTTGGATCAGAAACTCATACATCGGCATATGGCTATGGTAACTGCGACAATTACCCCTCATGAACCCCACCTACCGCATCGCTCCCTCTATCTTGTCAGCTGACTTTGCCCGTTTGGGCGAAGAAGTTCGCAACGTTGTTGCTGCTGGCGCAGACTGGATTCACTTTGACGTGATGGACAACCATTACGTGCCAAATTTGACCTTTGGCCCCATGGTGTGTCAGGCGCTCAAACCCCATGCTGTCACCCCCGACGGCCGCCCCGTGCCCATCGACGTACACCTGATGGTGCAGCCCGTGGACGAACTGGCCAGCGCGTTTGCCAAGGCCGGCGCTGACTACATCAGCTTTCACCCCGATGCCTCGGCCCATGTGCACCGCAGCATCCAGAACATCAAGTCGCACGGCGTCAAAGCCGGTTTGACCTTCAACCCTGCCATGCCGCTGGATGTGCTGGACTGGGTGATTGAAGATCTGGATCTGATTTTGCTGATGAGCGTGAACCCCGGCTTTGGCGGGCAAAGCTTTATTGATAGCACCTTGCGCAAGATCGAAGCCGTTCGCAAGCGTATTGATGCCTGCGGCAAAGACATCCGGTTGGAGGTGGATGGCGGCATCAAGGAAGGCAATATCCGCGCGGTGGCGAATGCCGGTGCCGACACGTTTGTGGCCGGTAGCGCGATTTTTGGCAAGCCGGACTACAAGGCCGTGATAGACCAGATGCGTGCCAATTTGGCGGCATGACAGACCAGCCGGTGGCGGGAGCCGGGGCGTGAGTAGCGCTGGCGCTGCCTAGGCCCTTCTTCCAAGCACCAGCCGCCAAGCCTTCCCTCCGCGTGTGGGAAGGCTTTTTTTACGCCTGCCGTTGGTGGGGCCGCCCGCTATCGGTAGAGATAATGCCGGGCAAGGGCAAGCTGCCCCCATAGGCCGCCGTAGAGCACGGTGGGTTTTGAGTGTTTTTGGCCTCTAGCGCTTGCCAGTTATGCGCTAGAAGCTATGGAATTTGAAGTTTATGCGCGTGCAATTTCCCGCAGGGTCCACCTGCAAATTCGTCGAAGTGGATGCAGCCATCGTGGACCTGGATGGCACCATGGTGGACACCATTGGTGATTTCGCAGAAGCCATCACCCGCATGTTGGCTGACCTGCAACTGCCCAACTTGCCCGCCAACAAGGTTGAACACATGGTGGGCAAAGGCACGGAGCATTTGTTGCGCAGTGTGCTGGCCCATGTGTTGACGCAGTCGGGCCACCCTGCGCAGGGTTTGGAAGAGGCCGTGCAGGCGCTGTTTGCGACGGCACTGGCGCGCTACGAGCACCATTACATCGCGATCAATGGCGCGCACTCTGCCGTGTATGTGGGCGTGAAAGAGGGCTTGCAGGCGCTCAAAGATGCAGGGCTGCGTTTGGCCTGCGTGACCAACAAGCCCATGTCTTTTACGCGCCCCTTGCTGGCAGCCAAAGGGCTGGACGGCTTGTTCGTGCAGGTGTTTGGCGGCGATTCTTTTCCTCGCAAAAAACCCGACCCTATGCCGTTGCTGAAAACCTGCGAGGTGCTGGGCGTCGCGCCCGCCCGCACGTTGATGGTGGGTGACTCCAGCAATGATGCGCAGGCCGCCCGCGCAGCAGCGTGCCCGGTGGTGCTGGTGACCTATGGCTATAACCATGGGCAGTCGGTGCAGGCGGTGGATGCCGATGGCTGGGTCGACAGCCTGGTGCAATTGCAGGTGGCTGCGCAGTAGCGGTTGCGCGCACCGTGTCAGCAGGGTGCTTCAAGCCACGTCACTCTCGGGTGGTGGCTGGTAGGTGCTATTGATGCTATAGCGAATTTCGATGCAGATGCGGTGTATATACCGCTGGAACGATGCGGTTTCGTGGGTGTTGTCCGGTATTTTGATTAGGATGTCTGCCTTTCTTCAATGAAGCGGAACTTAATCAAACAACAGCGCCAGTGGGGGAAGCTTTTCGCCCCGGCGCATGCCTTACCGGGAGGAAAACACCATGCAAGGCTTGCACCTGACAGCCGATTTGTACCAATGCGCAGGCGATAGCGCATTGATGCTGGATGCCGATGCGATTGCGTCACTGTGCCAACACCACACCGAGCTTGCGGGGCTCACTTCGGTGGGGGACAAGTGGGTGAAATTCCCGGACTGGCAGGGCCACCCAGGTGGTGTAACGGGCACGATCTTGCTGGCGGAGTCGCACCTGGCAATTCACACCTGGCCAGAGACGGGCAACGTCACCCTGGATGTGTATGTGTGCAACTTCTCGGACGACAACGCGCCCAAGGCGCAGGCGTTGCTGGATGGGGTGATTGCCGCTTATGCCCCCCGGCATGCGGTGCGCCAGCAGTTGTGGCGCGGCGATATTGCGACCGATGGCGTGGGGCAATATCCGTGGGTGATGGAGCAACTCACGCCCGATGCCGCCTTCGGTTTTCGGGCCACCCATGTGCAGCGCCAGCAAACGCGCTACCAAACCCTGGAGATGATGGACACCCCCAGCTTTGGCCGCGTGATGCGCCTGGACAACTGCTTCATGACCAGTGAGCGCGATGAGTTTTTCTACCATGAGTGCATGGCGCACCCCGCCGCGATTGCGCACCCGCACCCCAAGCAGGCGTTGATCATTGGCGGCGGCGATGGCGGCCTGGCCGAGGAGTTGCTCAAACACCGCACCCTGGAGCGGGTGGTGCTGGCGGAGTTGGATGAGGCGGTGATTGCCGCCAGCAAAGCAGGGCTGGAAGCGGTGCACCGCAATGTGTGGGAGGACCCCCGCCTGCATGTGGAGATTGGCGATGGCATGGCCTTCATCGACCACACGACAGAGCAGTTTGATTTGCTGATGCTGGATTTGACTGACCCCGATACACCGGCCGGCTCTTTGTACGAGACCGCAGCCTTGCAGCGCATGCAGCGGGTATTGGCGCCTGGTGGTGCCTTGGTGCTGCACCTGGGCAGCCCGGTCTTTCACCCCCAGCAAGTGCAGACCTTGAGCCAGCGCCTGCACGGGCTGTTCCAGCATGTGCGTTGTTATGGCGTTTATGTTCCCTTGTACGGCGCGTACTGGGGGATGGCGGTGTGCTCCGATACCTTGGATGCACAGGCTATTTCCACGCAGGTGGTGCAGCAGCGTTTGCAAGCGCGCGCGGTGGCAGACTTGCAGTACTACAACCCTGCCGTACATGGCGCGCTGTTTGCGCTGCCCACGTATTACGCCCAGTTGGTGAGTGCGGCGTAAAAGGCCGCTGGCGGCTTGGTAGGTGTCGCATGGCCCCCTTGCGCCAGGGGGCCATGCAGTGGCGGCTGGTTAGAAGTTTTCCCAGTTGTCGGCGTGCTGCGCAAGCCCCTTGCTGGCGGGGGCTGCAAGTGCTTGTCGCTGCAGGGCAGAGGCGGACATCGGTGATGGTGCTTGCGCCGCCGCTGCGGGCAACGCCAAAGACGATGCTGCGTAATGTGCCAGGCGGAACACCGAGACGGCCTGTACCAACTGCTCAGCCTGGGTCTGCAGGCTGGAGGCTGCCGCCGCACTTTGCTCGACCAAGGCGGCGTTTTGTTGGGTGTTTTGGTCCATCTGCGTCATGGCCTCACCCATTTGGTGAACGCCTGCACTTTGCTCGGCACTGGCGGCGCTGATTTCTCCCACGATATCGTTGACGTGGCGAATGGAGGTCACGACCTCTGCCATGGTGGCGCCTGCGCGATCCACCAAGGTGGAGCCTTGTGCCACGCGCTCCACGCTGGTGGAGATCAGCGTTTTAATCTCCTTGGCGGCTTCGGCGCTGCGCTGCGCCAGGCTGCGCACTTCGCTGGCCACAACGGCAAACCCACGGCCTTGTTCGCCAGCACGGGCCGCTTCTACGGCGGCATTGAGTGCCAAGATGTTGGTCTGGAAAGCGATGCCATCAATCACGCCAATGATGTCGGCAATGCGCTGGCTGGCTTCGTTGATGCCGCGCATGGTGCTGACCACTTCTTGCACCACATGGCCGCCTTGCTGGGCCACCTGGCTGGCATTGACGGCCAGCTGATTGGCTTGGCGGGCGCTGTCCGCGTTTTGGCGCACAGAGCTGCCAAATTGCTCCATGGACGCCGCAGTCTGCTCCAGCGCGCTGGCTTGCTCTTCCGTGCGCAGTGACAGGTCGTGATTGCCTTGCGCAATTTCTTGGCTGGCCATGGCCACGCGCTCTGCGCCGCTGCGCACGCCTTGGACGATGTGGGCCACGTTGGTGCGCATCTCCTCCAGGCCCCATAGCACGCTGTGGGTGTGGCTGGTGGCCGTCAGCGCGGTGCTGAGGTCACCTTGCGCCATTTTGTGCGTGATGGCCAGCAGCGCAGATGGCTCGGCCCCCAGTTGCTGCAGGATGCCGCGAGCAATGACCCACCCGGCGCCCAAGAGCACGAGGGTGGCCAAGATCGTGCCACCCAGCACCCATTTCAGGCGGCTGGCGAATGCGGCATGTACGGTGTCGATATACACCCCGGAGCCGATGACCCAGCCCCAGGGCTCAAAGCCCATGACATAAGAGACTTTTTCGACAGGCTCGTCACTGCCGGGTTTGGGCCACAGGTAGCGGTGGAAGCCAGCGCCGTCTTTTTTGACAATATTCACAAAGTCGACAAACAGCTGGCGTCCAGAAGGATCGCGATTGCTGGTGACGTCTTGCCCATCCAGTTGGGGGCGTACGGCGTGCATCACCATGCGCGGGTGCATGTCGTTGATCCAGAAGTATTCGCTGCCGCTGTAACGCAGCTTGGAGATGGCCTGCAGCGCGCTGCGCTGTGCTTGCTCTTGGCTGATTGCGCCTTTGACGGCCTGGTCGTGGTAGTTGGCCAAGATGCCGTGGGCGACTTCCACGGTTTGGCGTACGGCACTTTGACGCTCCTGGGTCAGCATGTTGCGTTCGGAGTAGCTCAATCCCAGTGAGATGCTCAAAATGAGTAAAACAGCCAATCCAACCAGCCCTCCCAGCCGGCGGGATACGGTGATGCGATGCAGCAGCGACATGAAATCTCCGAACAATGTGTGTCAACGCTGCTTGGCATTGTGGGCAGCTTGTGGTGAAAGTGCGGGTGCACTATGTATTTTTTCTGTGCCCTTGTGTTTGCGCAGACGCAAAACGCGGGGCGAGCGTTTCTAAAAGTCAACAGCCACAGCACCGTTGTGGGTGGTGGTGAGAGGTGGGGGCGGCCCTAGTTGCGGTCTTCGCCCAGCAGGGCTTGCTTGAGCTTGGTGTCCGCAGGCTTGGGGCCCAGCCAAATGCCCAGCATCGCTTGGTAGAACGCGGGCTCGGTGAATTCGGAAGGCTCTGGTGTGCCGTTCACGCTCAAAAGCATGCCTTTGCCAGGAATCCAGTCCAGCGTAAATTTGTCGCCGGTTTTGAGCTCCTTATGTCGGCTGAAGACATCGCTCATGCGCATCACACCGGGTATGAGCTTGGAGAACTGCTGCTTGTCCATGTTGTCTTCCATGCCGTGGGCAAACAGCTTGCCGAGTTCGCTGGCGTTGATGTTGCGCAGCATGCTGACACTGACGCGCTTGGCGCCCGGGAGCGCGGCAATTTCTTCTAGCGTGGAGGCTGGTTTTTCCAGATAGAGCGCAGCGGAATACACCTTGAAAATGGCTTTGGTGCGAATGCCCGCGCCATTGCGTTGTAGGGCGTGGCCCTGAATTTCTACCGTTTTGGGGTGTACCGCCAGTTCGGCGGGCTCTGTAGCTTGTGCCCAGGCAAGGTTGCCCCAAGCGAACACGGCAGTGAACGCGCTTGCAATTCCTAAGCGAAACCAGCGCAATGCGGGGGCTGTGGTGGCAGTCTGCATGAGTGTCTTCGTGGGTGGTTGTAATGCGCACGGACGTGCTTTTTGTGAGGGCATTGTGGTAGCTATGCCGGTGCAGTTCAACCGCCGCGCCCCGCTTTCGCGGGAAAACCACTCTAGGGCTTACACCGAGCGACGAAGGGCGCCATCGCCAGCCTTGGTGGCGGCTGGTTGGGGGTGCCAAAAGCATGCGCTACACTTGGGCGCTATGTTCATTCACTACGTGTTCATCACAGGTTGCGCAGACCGGGGAGCCTGGCCCTGGCGTAAGCCTATTGCCATGACCGTTTGATCGCGCCCGCCAAGATGGGGTGCACCCTTGTCCGCCACTGCTGCGGACGGTTTGAATGAATCGCAGCGCCTGCCACACACGATGCCTGCGCAGTGCGTTGCCCCAACCGGGAACCCTGCTCTGTGATTACAGAACTTGAATTCAAAAGCCTGGCCAGCCAAGGCTACAACCGCATTCCTTTGGTCACCGAGGCGTTTGCCGACCTCGAAACCCCACTCTCGCTCTATCTGAAACTGGCCCACGCCCAAGGCGATGGCAAGCACAGTTTTTTGCTGGAGTCGGTGGTGGGCGGTGAGCGCTTTGGCCGCTACAGCTTTATTGGCCTGCCTGCGCGCACCTTCTTGCGCGCCAGTGGTTTTGGTGCGCAAGCCAAAACCGAGATCGTGACGAATGGCACGGTGGTGGAAACCCATGCAGGCAATCCGCTGGACTTTATTGCCGATTACCAAAAGCGCTTTCAAGTGGCGCTGGTGCCGGGCTTGCCACGTTTTTGCGGCGGGCTGGCCGGGTACTTTGGCTATGACGCGGTGCGCTATGTCGAGAAAAAGCTCGAAGCCACCTGCCCGGCCGATACGCTGGGCACGCCCGACATTCTGCTGCTGCTGTGCGAAGAGGTGGCTGTCATCGACAACCTCTCGGGCAAGCTGTACTTCATCGTCTATGCAAACCCTGCGGAAGCCGAGGCTTACAGCAAGGGCAAAAAACGCATGCGCCAGCTCAAAGAGCAGCTGCGCTACTCGGTCAGCGTGCCGCAGATCAAGGGCGGCGACAGCCACCCCGCCGAGCGCAGCTTTGCCAAGGACGACTACCTCAAGGCCGTAGAGCATGCCAAAGAGCTGATTGCCGCGGGCGAATTCATGCAGGTGCAGGTGGGCCAGCGCATCCAGAAACGCTATACCGAATCACCGTTGAGCCTGTACCGTGCGCTGCGTTCATTGAACCCCTCGCCCTACATGTATTTCTACAACTTTGGCGACTTCCAGGTGGTGGGCTCCAGCCCGGAAATTCTGGTGCGCCAGGAGCAGGTGGAAGAAGGGCAGAAGATCACGATTCGCCCCTTGGCCGGCACGCGCCCGCGTGGTGCAACGCCGGAGAAAGACAAGGCCACCGAGCTGGAGCTGATCGCCGACCCCAAGGAGCGTGCCGAGCACGTGATGCTGATTGATCTGGCGCGCAACGATATTGGCCGCATTGCCAAGACGGGCAGCGTCAAAGTGACCGAAGCCTTTGTGGTGGAACGCTACAGCCACGTCATGCACATTGTGAGCAACGTGGAAGGCATCTTGCAGGACGGCATGACCAGCATGGATGTGCTCAAAGCCACCTTCCCGGCGGGCACGCTCTCGGGCGCGCCCAAGGTGCATGCCATGGAGCTGATTGACCAGCTCGAACCCACCAAGCGCGGTATCTACGGCGGCGCGGTGGGGTACCTGAGTTTTGCCGGGCATATGGACATGGCGATTGCCATTCGCACCGGCGTCATCAAAGATGGCAATTTGTATGTGCAAGCTGCGGCGGGGGTCGTTGCGGACTCTATTCCCGAGATGGAGTGGAGAGAGACGGAGCACAAAGCCCGCGCCGTGCTGCGCGCGGCAGAACTGGTGGAAGAAGGGTTGGAGTGATGCGAGCGATAGACAAAGTGAACCACTGCCAGAACATGCAACAAGTGCGTGATGGCGTGAATGCGCTGGACGATATTTTGGTGCCCCTGCTGGTGGAGCGCAGCGGCTACATGACCCAGGCTGCCCGGGTGAAGAACGACGAAAACCTGGTGCGCGATGAAGCCCGCATCCAGACCATCATTGACCGCGTGCGCCCTATGGCGCAGGCACAGGGCGGCAACCCCGATCTGATCGAGCGCATCTACCGCGCCATGATGGAGTGCTACATCGACTACGAACACCAAGAGCTGGCGCGTTTGCGTGCCGAAGGTCTGCAGCCCCAGCGCCGCGAAGGAGAGCAGGCATGAAGCTTTTGATGATCGACAACTACGACAGCTTTACCTACAACATCGTTCAGTACTTTGGCGAGCTGGGCGCCGAGGTGACCGTGGTGCGCAACGATGAAATCACGCTCGATGAAGTCATCGCCTTGGTGGCTGAAAAAGGTATTGAGCGCATCGTGATTTCGCCCGGCCCCAGCTCTCCCAAAGAGGCGGGCATTTCGGTGGCGGCGATTGAGTACTTTGCGGGCAAGCTGCCAGTGCTGGGTGTGTGCCTGGGGCACCAGAGCATTGGCGCGGCGTTTGGTGGCGACATCATCCGTGCGGGCCAGCAAATGCATGGCAAGACCAGTGTGATTACGACCGACCAAAAAGGCGTGTTTGCAGACTTGCCCCAGCAGTTCACGGTGAACCGTTACCACTCGCTGGTGATCGATAAGAACACGCTGCCAGATTGCTTGGAAATCACCGCGACCAGCGAAGACGGCGAGATCCAAGGTGTGCGCCACAAAACGCTGGCGGTGGAGGGGGTGCAGTTTCACCCAGAAAGCATCTTGACCGAGCACGGTCACGCCATGCTCCAAAACTTTCTGGAGCAGAAATAAGCGATCAGGCCGCGCTGCTTTTCAAGCAGGCGGCCTTGTTTTTGATAGCTGTAAGCGCTCGCAGTTATTGGTTTTCTAAGCAATAAACATCCAAAACCATTAATTGCCAAGCGCAAGCAGCTTCTGAAAAAGTAGCAAAGGATTTGTCATGACCCAACTCACCGCCCAAGAAGCGCTGCAGCGCACCATCGAGCACCGCGAAATCTTCCACGACGAAATGCTGGAGCTGATGCGCCAGATCATGCGCGGCGAGCTCTCGCCCGTGATGACTGCCGCCATCCTCACCGGCCTGCGCGTGAAGAAGGAAACCATTGGTGAAATCTCCGCCGCCGCCGAGGTGATGCGCGAGTTTTCCAACAAGGTGCATGTGCACGACAAGACCCATCTGGTGGACATCGTCGGCACCGGCGGCGATGGCGCCAACACCTTCAACATCTCCACCTGCGCCACCTTTGTGATTGCGGCGGCCGGTGGCAAGGTCAGCAAGCACGGTGGGCGCAGCGTGAGCAGCAAGAGCGGCAGCGCAGATGCGATGGAGGCGCTGGGTGTGAACATCAATCTCAAGCCCGAACACATCGCTGATTGCATCCGCGATGTGGGCATTGGCTTTATGTTTGCCCCCAACCACCACCCGGCCATGAAGAACGTCGCACCCGTGCGCAAAGAGCTGGGTGTGCGCACCATCTTCAATATCCTGGGGCCACTGACCAACCCGGCGGGCGCACCCAACATCCTGATGGGCGTTTTCCACGAAGACTTGGTGGGCATTCAGGTGCGTGCGCTGCAGCGCCTGGGCGCGGAGCACGCGCTGGTGGTGTACGGCCGCGATGGCCTGGATGAAATCAGCCTGGGCGCGGGCACGCTGGTGGGCGAACTGAAGGACGGCGTGGTGCGCGAGTATGAAATCCACCCCGAAGATTTTGGCCTGCGCATGGCGGGCACACGGGGGCTGAAAGTGGAAAACCCCGACGAATCCAAAGCCATGCTGATGCGCGTACTGCAGGGCGAGCAGGGCCCGGCACGCGACATCGTCTGCCTGAACGCCGGTGCAGCGCTGTACGCGGCGAATGTGGCGAACAGCATTGAAGACGGTTTGCAGCGTGCGCAGGCGGCGATTGACAGCGGTGCTGCCCTGAAGAAGTTGGCTGAACTGGTGGCTTACAGCAGCAAGCTGGGTGGCGCCGCATGAGTTTGCTGGATGCCCCCATTTGGAACGATCCGGGCACATGGATCGTGCTGGGCATTTCGCTGCTGTTTATCGGCGTGGGCATAGGGATGCACCGCGCCATCGTCAAGGTATTGCGTGCGCCGCAGAATGGCGCCAACGAGAAGGAACCCCATGTCTGACATTCTGAAAAAAATCTGCGACGTCAAAGTGCAGGAAGTGGCCGCCGCCAAAAAGACCACAGCGCTGGCCGACGTGCGCCGCGATGCGGAAAGCCGCATCTCTACGCGCGACTTTGTGGGCGCCATCCGCGCCAAGATCGCCAAAGGGCAGGCGGGCGTGATTGCTGAGGTGAAAAAAGCCAGCCCCAGCAAGGGCGTGATCCGCGCCGCCTTTGACCCCGTGGACATCGCCCAAAGCTACATGGTGGGCAACGGCAAGATCAGTGCAGCCTGTCTGTCGGTGCTGACGGACCGCCAGTTCTTCCAGGGCGAGCCTGATTTTCTGAAGCAAGCCCGTGCCAGCACCTTGCTGCCCGTGCTGCGCAAGGACTTCATGATTGATCCGTACCAGATCTACGAATCGCGCGTGATGGGCGCAGACTGCGTGCTGCTCATCGCCGCGTGCCTGGACGATGCGCAGATGGCCGAGATGGAGCACATCGCCCACAGCCTGGATATGGCCGTGCTGGTGGAAGTGCACGACGGCGAAGAGCTGCAGCGCGCGCTGAAGTTGAAGACGCCGTTGGTGGGCATCAACAACCGCAATCTGCGCACGTTTGAGGTGGATATCCAGACGTCGATTCAGCTCAAGAAAGAGGTGCCGGCCGATCGTCTGCTGGTGACCGAGTCCGGCATCTTGACCCAGGGCGATGTGAAGACCCTGCGCGATGCGGGCATCAACGCATTCTTGGTGGGCGAAGCGTTTATGCGCGCGCCAGAGCCTGGTGAGGCACTTGCGCAGCTGTTTGCGTAAAGCTTGCAAAATCCCAGCTGGGGTGCGCCATCGGCAGCCGCCGTACGATCAAGGCGGGTGCGGTGCTTCCAATAAGGAAGCGCCTGGCGCTCGCCTTTTATGGTCTTGAGAGAGAAAGTGTTTTGAAATGACCGTTTCATCAGCGCTAAGTACTACGCAATTGATGAGTGCCAACCCCAGCGACTGGCCGGTGGCCCCCAGCTGGCAAGCCACGGTCGACAGTTTTTTTGCCTCCGCCACGGGCGCGCAATTGCTGGGTTATTTGCAGCAGCGCTTGGATGCGGGGGCGGTGATTTTTCCCCCACAGCCGCTGCGTGCGCTGGAGCTGACCGCGCTGGAAGATGTGCGCGTTGTCATCTTGGGCCAAGACCCGTACCACGGCCGTGGGCAGGCGGAAGGGCTGGCGTTTTCCGTCGCGCCCGGTGTGCGGCTGCCGCCTTCGCTGCAGAACATCTTCAAGGAAATGCTGCGTGACCTGGGTGTGCCGTTTCCACCTTTCCCGCAGCCTGGTGGCTCCCTGGTGAAGTGGGCGCAGAACGGTGTGCTTTTGCTCAACACCTGCCTGACGGTGGAAGAGGGGCAGGCTGCGAGCCACAGCAAACAAGGCTGGGAAGTGCTTACGGATGCCATCATTCGCCAAGTGGCAGAACAGGGCCGCCCCACGGTGTTCATGTTGTGGGGCAGCCACGCACAATCCAAGCGCGTGCTGATTCCCGCCGACCGCGGCCATCTGGTGCTGATGAGCAACCATCCTTCCCCGCTGTCCGCCCTGCGCCCGCCGGTGCCCTTTATCGGCAATGGACACTTTGGGCAGGCCAAGGCGTTTCGTGCACAGCACGGCTATTGAGTGCGAGGTGCAACATGTCTGAACCGCAATCTGCTTACATCGTGGGCCGCATCCCCAAGTTGCCCCCCAAGTTTGCGCTCATCGTGATGCCATGGCTGATGTCGGGCATGATGTCCGGCATCATCAGCATGGTGAACTTGGTGCGCAGCCTGGGCTTGAGTCAGCAAGCACTGCACGCATGGCCCGGCACATGGCTGCTGGCGTGGGCAGTGGCCTTTCCGACCGTGATGCTGGTGATGCCTGTGGTCAAGCGCATCACGCAGAAGTTGGTGCGGTTGTCTTGACCATGACTAGCGAAATAGCGAGACACGTCATTGCATGTGTGTAGCAGCGAAAAATGCTACACACATGCTTTGCATGCTTCATAGTCTTTGTTTCCGCTATGCGGCGTACAGCTGCGCTGTGAGCTAGGCCTAGCCGGAGCAAACAATGACCAACAACAATTGGTAGTTGATGCTGCACCATACACATCTGGTTGATGTGTATACATCTCTGGCACTACTAAACGCAGTACAAGGGTTTAAAGATTCCCTATGGCCCTGGCAGTCATACGGTACTGATGGGAGCCGCCGCTGCTACCTGCACTGCACCCGCGTGTGCCCTTTATGCGTAATTGGCTTTTCGTGGCTAGCCAATTTTTTCGCTAGACGCATAGGTACCAGGTTTTTTAAAACTAAGGTTGGATTTGATTTGCGCCCATTTTTTGTTTTGTTGCGGATCTTTGCGCATGGTGGACAGAGCGTGCCGCATAAAAATCCACATCAACGCCAGCAAGCCCCCTCCCATGAAACCCGCAATCAGCAGCAGCGTTCCTTTTTTGTTTGAAGTCACAGGGGCGCCGACTGTGGGTGTATTGATCACGTCTTGTGGACTCAATCCTGAAAGTTGCGCTTGAATTTTGTCAATCGCAAACTCCCGTTTGCTGGCTAATTCAAGCAGTTCTCCATACGCCTGAATGGATTCAGGGCTGCTTTGGGATGTTGGGGGGGTGTCTGTAATCAGCTTTTGAACCTCAGACAGACGCTGTTGTTCATTTTTTAGAAGCATTTGCAGGCGTTGTGCCGCTTCACCGGACGGCTTGGAAATTTCAAAAATTTTGTCCAAGACTGCTTGATTAACAGTCTGTGCCATTTCAGCAGAAGGTGCGGTTACGCTGATATTTACCAGTCGATCCGATCGCCCAAGGTTGGCTTGGATGGCTGTGCCATCAATCGCCAGGTTTTTAAATGGATCCCCGGTGTTGATCATGCCGATCAGCACTTCTGCGCGAAGCTTTGGCTTTTCAAGTTGGCTGGTTGGTGTTTCTGCAAAAACTGAAGAGTAACTCGCGTAGGTAGGTTGTTTGGTGGACTGCCAAAAAACAAAGCCACCACCGAGAAGTAGACCAAGCACAGGTAAAAGAATAAGTATTTTCAAATGCTCAGACAGAATGAGCAAAAGATCCATCAAGTCAATTTCATCATCTAGCGAAGCCGCTGTTGTAGTAGAAGTGTCGTTCGTCATGGAGCGTATCTAGTTATTTTCTAAAAACGGATTATGACTTCGTGTACACGCTCAACCCAATGCTGACCATGCCGCACGCAAAAATCACGGCAATGCCGGCCAGCGACAGCGTGTCGGGCACTTGTCCAAAAAACAGCCAGCCCATCAGCATTGCAAAACCAATCTGGCTGTACAGAAACGGTGATACCACCGAGGGTGTGGCATGGGTGTAGGCCTGTAGCAGCAGCAGGTGCCCCACGCCGCTGCATGTGCCCATGAGGGCCACTGCCAGCCACACCTGCGTGTGGGGCACGCTTTGCCAGACCCAGGGAACCAGCGGGGCGCTGGCCAGCACGGGCAGCCAGGTGGTGTAGATCTGCGTGGTGGTGGGTGGGTCCAGGCGGGCCAAGCGACTGCCTAGCAGCTGGTAGGTGGTGCCGCACAGCAGCACTCCTATGGGCGCCAAGGCCATCCAGCCCAAGGGCATGCCGTCTCGCTCAGGGCGCACAATGGCGATGACAGCAAACAGCCCGATGACTAGCAGTGTCCAGCGTGCTGTGCTCACTTTTTCACCAAACAGCAGGGCGGATGCGACGACGATGAGCAGCGGCCCTGCAGACCAGACGGCCGTGAAGTTGGCCAGTGGCATGCTCTGGATGCAATAGAAGGCAAAGACGGTGGTGAGCACGCCGCTCAGGGCACGTCCAATCTGGAACTTGGGGTATTCGGTACGCAAGGCGCGCAGGCCGTGGCGGGGCAGCACCAGTGCGGTGGTGACCAGGGCCTGGGCCACAAAACGCAGCCATACCACCATCAGCATGGGCAAAAACTGCCCGGCAAATTTGGTCCCGCTGTCCAGCAGGGCAAACAGTGCGCAGGCGCCGATGGTCAGTGCAATGCCAGTGAGCGCGGCGCGCGCGGGAGAGGTTTGGGGCACAAGCCCGGTGGCGCTGGACATGCGGTCCACCCACTTTCTGCAACCAACACATGCCGCTGCACTGGCGGCTCAGTCGAAGCGGCAAGGGGTTGGCGCCCCGCGGTGTCCGGCACCCGCTTGCACCATGCAAGCCGTGCGCGATGGATTGTAGGCAGTGGCACGGCCGCTTGCCGGAGCAAAACGACAAGTCTGTCTTCGGAGTTTGTGCAACGGTACATGACCATACGTCAAGTATTGAGAATGATTCTCATACAATGCAACCATCTTTTGACGTTGTGCTGTGCCGAACCTCTGACTGCAGGGGCGGCCAAGGAAAGGGAATATGACTGCTGTATGGACGCGCCGCCAAACATGGGGCGCACTGGTGCTTGCTGTGACACTGCCTTTTGCGGCGGCCCATGCGGCCAGCACGATCAAGGTGCAGGACAACACGGGCGATGTGCAAGTGCCCCTCCGGCCGAAGACGGTGCTGGTGTATGACCTGGGTGCGCTGGACATCATCCAGTCGATTGGCGGTGATGTGCAGGGGGTGCCCAACCAAGCCATTCCCGCATCGCTGGCCAAGTACCGTGATACGGCCAAGTACCCGCCAATTGGCAGCTTGTTTGAGCCTGACTACGAGAAGGTCAAGGCCATGAAACCCGATCTCATCATTGCAGGCAACCGCACCCTGCCCAAAATTGAAGAACTCAAGAAGTTTGCCCCGGTGTTGGATGTGACCATCGACAACCAAAACCAGATGGCCCATGTGTACCGCAACATTCGCAGCATCGCTGCCATCTATGGCGTACCTGACAAGGGTGAGCAGCAGATCCAGTCGATTGATGCAGCCATTGCCGGGGTGAAGGCCAAGGCAGCGGGCAAAGGTGGTGCACTGTTCCTGATGACCAATGGCGGCAAGCTCAGCGTCTATGGCCCGGGTTCGCGTTTTGACATGCTGTATTCGGTATTTGGTGTGCCAGCCACCAAGAACAAGATTGAAGTGTCCAAGCACGGGCAGGCTGTGTCCTTCGAATACCTGCTCAAGGCCAACCCCGACTGGCTGCTGGTGCTGGACCGCGATGCTGCCATCGGCAAAGAAGGCGATGCGGCCAAGAGGTTGCTGGACAACAAGCTGGTGCATGCCACCAAGGCTTGGCGCAATCAGCAGGTGGTGTATTTGAATGCCGCCAACTGGTACACGCTGTCCAACTCCGGGCCCACCGCGCTCAAGGAGAACTTGAAGCAGTTGTCCGATGCGTTCTCCCAGTAATCACACGCCCGCCGGGCGCACTGCGCTGGCGTGGACAGGAGCCCTGGTGGCCCTTTTTGCATTGGCGCTGTGGAGTCTGTCGGTGGGCGTGAGCGATGTGGCGTGGAACACCTGGTGGAGCGACAGCGATGACGCCATGGTGGCCCAGGTGCTGATGTATTCCCGCGTGCCACGCACCCTGGCGCTGATGCTGGCTGGCAGTGCCATGGCGGTGGCAGGCTTGCTCATGCAAATGCTGGCACGCAACCATTTTGTCGAGCCGTCCACCATGGGGACGGTGGAGTCGGCCACGCTGGGCATGCTGGTGTGCATGTTGTTCGCCCCCGATTTGCCCGTGTTTGCCAAGATGGGTATCTCGGCCACCACCGCCATCGCGGGCACGGCGCTGTTTATGGCGGTGCTCTCGCGCATCCGTTTGCGCTCGGCCTGGATTGTGCCGCTGGTGGGCTTGATTTTGGCGGGCGTGATCGAGGCCGCTACCACCTTCTTTGCCTACCAGTACGACATGATCCAGTCGTTGCGCGCGTTCTCTAACGGAGATTTTTCCGTCATTGTGGAAGGCCGCTATGAAATGCTCTGGCTGTCGCTGGGCGTGACGGCCCTGGCCATGCTGGCTGCTGACCGCTTTACGGTCGCAGGCTTGGGTGAAACGTTCGCCACCAACCTGGGCTTGAACTACAAGCAGCTAGTGCTGCAAGGGCTGGTGGTGGTGTCGGTGGTGACGGCCTGCATTGTGGTGACCGTAGGTGCCATCCCCTTTGTGGGCTTGATTGTGCCGAATGTGGTGCGCCTGGTGCTGGGTGACAACGTCCGGCGCAGCGTGCTGTGGGTGGCTGCAGCCGGGGCGGCCATGACGCTGCTGTGCGATCTGCTGGGGCGCCTGATCATTGCGCCCTACGAAATTCCCGTGGGTACGGTGATGGGCGTGGTGGGCAGCGCCTTGTTCTTGGTAATTTTGCTGCGCCGCCGTGCGCGGCAGGGGTAGGTGATGGCGCAAGACAATGCTTTGCCCATGCTGTCTGCGCAGCCAGTGCAGACGTGCGCATGGTGGTCACGCAGCAGCATGCGCCTTGGGGTGCTGGTGGTGCTGGCCGTCTTGTCCGTGGTGGCGTTCATGACGCTGGGCGTGGAGGCCGACTGGGCCTTCGTGCTGCAGCACCGGGGCACCAAGGCGCTGACCATGCTGGTGGTGGCCTGTGCGCTGGGCATGTCCACCGTGGTGTTCCAGACGGTGACGCACAACACCATCCTCACGCCGGCGGTGATGGGGCTGGATGCGCTGTACCTGTTTTTGCAGGCGGTGCTGGTGTTGGTGCTGGGCTCGGTCGGGGTGGTGGGCTTGGGCGTGTACCCCAAGTTTGGGCTGGAGATTGTGCTCATGGTGGCGCTCAGCGTGGCGCTGATGCGCTGGCTGTTCACGGGCAACAGCCGCAGCCTGCACCTGATGCTGCTGGTGGGCATGGTCATGGGTATTTTGTTTCGCAGCATGACCAGCTTTGTCATGCGCATGATTGACCCCAATGAGTTCGCCACGCTGCAAGACCGCATGTTTGCCAACTTCAACACCATCCATAGCCAGCTGCTGTGGCCTGCGTTGCTGCTGCTGGCTGTTGGCGCTGCGTATTTCTGGCAGCGCCGCCATGTGCTGGATGTGCTGGCGCTGGGGCGCGATGCGGCGGTGAATTTGGGCTTGGACTACCAGCGCCAAGTGCTGCGCCTGCTGGTGGTGATGTGCGCCATGGTGGCCGTCTCTACCGCGCTGGTGGGGCCGGTGACTTTCTTTGGGCTGCTGGTGGCCAATATGGCTTACCAGTGGATGGGTACGCGCCGCCACCAGTGGGTGCTGCCTGCGGCCGTGCTGTGGGGTTGTGTGCTGCTGCTGGCCGGGCAGGTGGTGCTGGAGCGGGTGCTGGGCTTTAACTCCGCCCTGTCGGTGGTGGTGGAATTTGTCGGCGGGTTGGTGTTCATCTACCTGCTGGTGCGCAAGGGTAAGCAATGATTGAGACACGCCAAGTGGTCAAGCGCCACGGTCGCCATACGGTGTTGCACGGGGTATCGGTGCAGATTCCGCAGGGGCAGTTCACGGCCATCATCGGCCCCAACGGCGCGGGCAAAAGCACGCTGCTGTCAATGGTCAGCCGTTTGGATGCAATCACCTCCGGCAGCGCACACGTGGCGGGTCTGGATGTGGCCAAAACGGCGAGTGATGCACTGGCCAAGGTCATGGCCATCTTGCGGCAGGACAACCAGTCTGCCCTGCGCCTGACGGTGCGCGATCTGGTGGGGTTTGGCCGGTTTCCGCACAGCCAAGGCCGCATGACGGCGCAGGATGTGCGCCATGTGGATGAGGCGCTGGCGTTTCTGCAGCTGCAGGCACTGGCGGATCGTTATCTGGACGAGCTCTCGGGGGGGCAGCGCCAGCGTGCCTACATTGCCATGGTGCTGTGCCAGGACACGCCCTACATCCTGCTGGATGAGCCGCTCAACAACCTCGATATGGCGCATGCCGTGCGCATGATGCAGCTGCTGCGCCGCATGGTGGACGAGCGCGGCAAAACCGTGGTGGTGGTGCTGCACGACATCAACTTTGCCAGTTGCTACGCCGACCACATCATCGCCATGAAAGAGGGGCGTGTGGCCCACGAAGGCCCGCCGGCCCAGGTGGTGCAGGACGATGTGCTCAGTGGCCTGTACGAGATTGATGTGAGCGTGCACGAGGTCAGGGGCCAGCGCTTGTGCCACTACTTTGCGTGATGCTGAGTGGGTGTGCGTTTGAAAAAGGAGCGCCTAGCGCGCATGTAAAAAGGACTTCAATGTGAAAACACTTTGAAGTCCTTAATTATTAAGCGCTGGCAGCTATGTTTTTTAGCAAGCCTGCTGAGGCCTGCAGTGCTTAGCGGCGGCGCTCCAGCAGCATGGAGTCACCATAGCTGAAGAAGCGGTACTCGTTGGCAATGGCGTGCTGGTACACATCCATGATGTGCTTGTAGCCCGCAAACGCACTCACCAACATCATCAGCGTGCTCTTGGGCAGGTGGAAGTTGGTGATCAAGCAGTCCACCACGCGGAACTCAAAACCGGGGGTGATGAAGATGTTGGTGTCGCCCGAAATCTGGCCGGTGCGCGCCCAGGACTCCAGGGTGCGCACGCTGGTCGTGCCCACAGCAATGATGCGGCCACGGCGCTGGCGGCAGCGCTCTAGCGCGGCCAGGGTTTCGAGGGGAATGTTGTACCACTCGCTGTGCATCTGGTGCTCGGCCAGGTTCTCGGTCTTCACCGGCTGGAAGGTGCCTGCGCCCACGTGCAGCGTCACGGCGGCGGTCTCCACACCTTTGTCTTTCAGCGCGGCCAGCACCTTGTCGTCAAAGTGCAGCGCGGCCGTGGGTGCAGCCACCGCACCGGGGTGGCTGGCAAACACCGTCTGGTAGCGTTCGGTGTCTTCGGCTTCGTCGGGGTCCACCTCGGCGTTCTGGTTGCGCTCGATGTAGGGTGGCAGCGGCAGGTGGCCAAACTGGTCCATCAGCTCCCAAGGCGTTGCACCGTTGGCCCCGTGCAGCGCAAAGCGAAACAGCGGGCCATTTTCATCTGGCCAGCGGCCCAGTAAGGTGGCATCAAAACCACCCTTGCCCAAACCGCCGTGCATGTGCACCTTGGCACCGGGCAGCGGTTTTTTGCTGACCTTCATGTGCGCCACGACTTCGTTGCCTTGCAGCACACGCTCAATCAGCAGCTCCAGTTTGCCGCCGCTGGCTTTCTCGCCAAACACACGGGCCTTGACCACCTTGGTGTCGTTGAACACCAGCAGGTCGCCTTCATGCAGCAGATCGGGCAAGTCTTTGAAAATGCGGTCGACCAACTCCGGCGCCCGCGCATCCAGCAGGCGGGAGGCGCTGCGTTCGGCAGCCGGGTGTTGGGCAATCAGGTGCTCGGGGAGCACAAAGTCAAAATCACTGAGGGTATGAGCGCGGGGGCTGAGAGACATGCGTGTTCTTGAGGGCCTGACAAGCCCGTTCCAAGGTAAAACCAAAGGCAAGGATTCTCGCAAATCTGCAGCTGTGGCTGCAGCAAGTCGCAGCGAATGTCCCTGCTGGTACTGGGTAACCCTAGTGTCTGTGCCGACAACCTTTGATGCGCATCACGATCAAGGGTAATCGGGGTTCTTACACTTGATTACATACCACGGCCTGTCGTTTTTTTTATTTATCCAAGGCATTGATCATGGACACCGCATTTGTATGGGATCAGCATTTCGTCACGGACCTGGATTCCGTGGATGAGCAGCACCATGCGCTGGTGGATTTGTTCAATGAGCTCAGCCGGGGCCTGTTCTCCAAGCGCAGCGATCGTGAAGTGGTGCTGGCCGATACCTATGCCCGCTTGCTGGCCTACACCGAGCATCACTTCCAGGAAGAAGAAGCGTTGATGCAGACATTTGGCGTGGATCCGCGCCATGTCGAAAGCCACCGCTGCATGCACCAGCAGTTTGTGGAGCAGGTCATCATGCTGTGGGCGCAGCGCACCACCATGTCCGACCCCGCCACCACCTTGGTGGGTTTTTTGACTTCTTGGCTGGGGCTGCATATCTTGGGCATCGATCAGTCCATGGCGCGGCAAATCAAGTCCATCCAGGACGGGATGCTGCCCGCAGATGCCTACGACAAAGAGCGTGGCAACCACGACAACGGCACGCAGGCCTTGCTGAAGATGATTGGCAAGCTGTACACGGCGCTGACATCACAAAACGCCCAACTGGCGCTGGCCAACCAAACGCTGGAAGCGCGCGTGGCGCGCCGCACCAAAGAGCTGGAAGAAGCCAACACACGCCTGAAAGCGCTGTCCAATACCGATGCTTTGTTGGGGATTGCCAACCGCGCGCACTTCAATGAGCGGCTGGAGCAAACCTGCGCCATGGCGCGGCGCAGTGGCCGGCCGGTGGGCATGGTGCTGATTGATGTGGATTACTTCAAGCGCTACAACGACCGCTATGGGCACCTGCAAGGTGATGCTTGCTTGCAGGCCGTGGCCAAGGCCATTCAAAGCGGCGCCCACCGCGAGACCGATCTGGTGGCTCGGTATGGTGGGGAAGAGTTTGCCGTGATTTTGCCGGACACCACCATGGAAGGCGCGATGGCCGTCGCACAGCGTATGGTCGATGCGGTGCAAGCGCTGGAGTTGGAGCATGAGAGCTCGCCCATCGCGAAGGTGGTAACCATCAGCGCGGGGGTGTTCAGCCAGGTGCCCACGGGTGCCGGCGCTAAATTGCTGGTGCGTGAGGCCGACGAGGCCCTGTACCGCGCCAAAAGTGCCGGACGCAACGGTGTCGTGGGTTCCGCGCAGCAGCTGCCAGTGCACGCCCAGGCTTAGGCGGTGTCAGCAAGACCGGCAGTCTGCGCAGCCGCAAGGTGGAAGGGCGCTTTAGGCGGTGGCGGTGGCCGCTGCTTTTTGCCACAGTTGCTCTAAATTGGTGAAAGGCCACTTGCTCGGGTCTTCGCCAGCCACAATGCGCTCGTTGGGCAATTTTTCCAAATCCAGCAGCTTGGCAGGGCGCAGCATGCGCTGCAGGCCGATGTGGTAGAAGGCCGCCACCTGCGGCGTGGACATGCTGTTTTGTGCCGGCGCGCACACCACGCCCAACAAGCCAGACTGCAGCCGTACCAAGCTGCCCACCGGGTACAAGCCGATCGCCTTCACAAAGACTTCAAAAATCTGCGCATCCAAGTGGGTGTTGCACCACTGGGCCATGCGCTGCAGGGCAACGCCCGGTGCCCAGCCCTTTTTGTAAGGGCGGTCGGAGGTGATGGCGTCATACACATCACAAATGGCGGTCATACGCGTCAGCAAGCGTATATCGCTAGCGGCAAGCCCATGGGGGTAGCCTTTGCCGTCCATGCGTTCGTGGTGGTGCAAACAGGCATCCAGCACATCCTCATCCTGCACTGTTGCCTGCAGCATGAGAAAGCCTTTGACCGGGTGGCGCTGCATGTGCTTGAACTCTTCGTCGGTCAAGGCCCCGGGTTTGTTCAAGATGCGCGGGTCAGAGTGGGCTTTGCCCATGTCGTGCAGCAGGCCTGCCATGCCCGCTTGCACGGTTTGTTCGGCGCTGAGGTTCATTTTCCGTGCCAGCGCCACCATCAGGCCGCACACCGCGACCGAATGCAGATAGGTGTAGTTGTCCGAGGTCTTGAGGCGCGCCATGCTGATCAGTGCGTCAGGGTGGCGTTCTACGGAGCTGTAGACGGCTTGTACCAAGGTGCTGGCTGTCGACAAGTCCAGCGCATGCCCCATGCGTGCTTCGCTGAACATGCGCATGACGGTATCGCCGGCTTCGTCGCATATGGCAGATGCCCGCGCCATCTCTTGGCTCAGCGACGAGGGGGCAGTATCGGCGGCAAACGCGGTCAGGACAGAGTCTGGCAGTGCATCCTGTGTGTCCAACCCCTTGCGGGTATCAATCCACAGTTCTTCAACGGGGCTGGCACGCAGCTTGGCCAGCACTTCGGGGGTGTCCACCAAAAAAGCAGTGCGCCAAAAATCATGCGCCAGCCATGGTCCACACAAGGTGTGCACATACATTCCAGCTTGCAGCTGTTCGATACGAATCTTTTTGAGCATGAACGGGGTTGAACAGGATGTGCAACATGTCGAAGCGACAGCAGGCATGTTAGCCTTTTCACTGTCTTTCTCAGATTCTCCACTGTTACCGATTCATGTCCTCTGCGTCGACCCCTTCCGTCAAAAAAACAGCGCCCAGTGCGGCTCAGCAAGCCATTCACAAGCTGGGGCTGGTGCGGGACATCGACTTGGTGCTGCATTTGCCGCTGCGCTATGAGGACGAAACCAAGATCACCCTGCTGCGCAATGCCCGCGATGGCGACACGGTGCAAATCGAAGCCACGGTGACGCAGTGTGAGGTGCAGTTGCGCCCACGCCGCATGCTGAAGGTGACGGTGGACGATGGCACAGGCACCTGTGTGCTGACGTTCTTCAGCTTTTACCCGTCGCAGCAAAAGACCATGGCGGTGGGGACGCAGCTGCGCATTCGTGGCGAAATCAAAGGCGGCTTCTGGGGGCGGCAGATGATGCACCCGGCCTTCAAAGTGGCGGGTGGCGAACTGCCCCAGGCCTTGACGCCGGTCTACCCCACAGCGGCAGGGTTGCCGCAGCCGTACTTGCGCCGTGCTATTGCCAGCGCCATGCAGCGTCTGCAACTGCCAGAAACCTTGCCACCTGATACCCCGCCGCCGGTGATGAATTATTGGGGTGAAAATGGGCTCCAGCCCTTGATGGGATTGCGCCAGGCGCTCGCTTTCTTGCATCATCCAACACCCGATGTGGCTTTGGCGACCCTGGAAGACCATTCCCACCCCGCGTGGCAGCGGCTCAAGGCCGAGGAGCTGCTGGCACAGCAGTTGTCGCAATATCAGGCCCGGCAAGAGCGCGCGGCATTGCGGGCTCCCGTGTTGCAGGTGCCTGTGGCAGAGGCGGGCCATTCGACACTGGTGGAGCAGTTTTTGCAGCAACTGCCGTTTGGATTGACGGGCGCGCAGCAGCGTGTGTGCCGGGAAATTGCTCTGGACATGGCACGCCCCATGCCCATGCACCGCTTGCTGCAAGGCGATGTGGGCTCGGGCAAAACCGTGGTGGCGGCCATGTCGGCCATGGTGTGCATTGCCTCGGGCTGGCAGTGTGCCTTGATGGCGCCCACCGAAATTCTGGCGGAGCAGCACTTCGCCAAACTGGTGGGCTGGCTGGAGCCGCTGCTGGAGCCTTTGGGCAAAAAAGTGGCGTGGCTGTCGGGGGCACAAAAAAAGAAAGAGCGTGCGGCCATGCTGGAGCTGGTGGCCTGTGGTGAAGCCGCCTTGGTGGTGGGCACGCACGCCGTCATCCAGGAGCAGGTGCGGTTTCACAACCTGGCGCTGGCCGTGATTGATGAGCAGCACCGCTTTGGTGTGGCGCAGCGCCTGGCCTTGCGCCAGAAGCTGGCGCATCAGGGGCTGGAGCCGCATTTGCTGATGATGAGCGCCACGCCCATTCCCCGCACGCTGGCCATGAGCTATTACGCTGATTTGGATGTCTCGGTGATCGACGAGCTGCCGCCGGGCCGCACGCCCATCGTCACCAAGGTGATCTCCGACAGCCGCAAAGACGAAGTTATTGCCCGCATCGGTGCGCAGGTGGCCGCCGGGCGGCAGGTGTACTGGGTGTGTCCGCTGATCGAAGAGAGCGAGACGCTGGACTTGTCGAATGCCACGGCCACGCACACCGATCTGAGCGAAGCACTGCCCGGTGTGACGGTGGGCCTGCTGCACTCACGCATGCCACAGGCTGAGAAAAAGGCCGTGATGGAACTGTTCACGGCCGGCATCATGGGCGTGCTGGTGTCAACCACGGTGATTGAGGTGGGTGTGGATGTGCCCAATGCTTCACTCATGGTGATTGAGCACGCCGAGCGCTTTGGCCTGAGCCAGTTGCACCAGCTGCGTGGGCGGGTAGGGCGTGGGGCTGCCGCATCGGCCTGCGTGCTGCTGTATTCCGTCAACGACAACGGGCGCTTGTCGGATACCGGCAAGGAGCGCCTGCGCGCCATGGCCGAGACCAACGATGGCTTTGAAATCGCGCGGCGTGACCTGGAAATCCGTGGCCCCGGAGAGTTTTTGGGGGCGCGTCAATCGGGCGACGCTTTGCTGCGATTTGCGGATTTGGACAAAGACATTGCTCTGCTGGAATGGGCCAAAGCGCTGGCGCCCCACATGCTCCAGCGCTATCCCCATTTGGCCCAGCAGCACATCCAGCGCTGGATGGGGACCAAAGCAGAGTTCCTCAAAGCGTAGGACAAGCGCGGAAATGACCCATGGCCCCGCATGTGCATGCCGCGGATTCTGTACATTCGATTACACCGATGCAAAATAGCTTGTTGTTCACCGGTAGACATATTCAAAATCCATGACGCTCACTGAACTGAAATACATTGTCGCCGTCGCGCGCGAAAAGCACTTTGGGCGTGCCGCAGAGGCTTGTTATGTCTCGCAACCCACGCTGTCGGTGGCCATCAAGAAGCTCGAAGAGGAACTGGACGTCAAGATTTTTGAGCGCAGTGCCGGGGAGGTGTCGGTGACGCCTTTGGGCGAATCCATCGTGCGTCAGGCGCAAAGCGTGCTGGAGCAGGCTGCGGAAATCAAAGAAATTGCCAAGCGCGGCAAGGACCCATTGTCCGGCGTGCTGACCTTGGGTGTGATCTACACGATTGGCCCCTATTTGCTGCCCGAGCTGGTGCGCCACTCTATCAAGATGACGCCCCAAATGCCGCTGATGTTGCAAGAGAACTTCACGGTCAAACTGCTCGAAATGCTGCGCACCGGTGAAATTGACTGCGCCATCCTGGCTGAGCCATTCCCTGATACGGGATTGGCGATGGCACCGCTGTACGACGAGCCCTTCATGGCGGCGGTGCCCAACACCCATCCTCTGGCGCAGCAGGAGTCGGTGACAACCACTGAGCTGAAAAACGAAACCATGCTGCTGCTGGGTGCAGGGCACTGCTTTCGCGACCATGTGCTGGAAGTCTGTCCCGAGTTCGCCCGCTACGCGAGCAACGCCGAAGGCATTCGTCGCACATTTGAAGGCTCGTCGCTGGAAACCATCAAACACATGGTGGCAGCGGGCATGGGTGTGACGTTGGTGCCGCGCCTGTCGGTGCCTGCGGATGCATTGACCACCCAGCGCCGCCGCACCTCGGATGACCCGCACATCCGTTATTTGCCAATTCGCAGCGAAGATGGCGTGCCCACACCCAGCCGTCGCGTGGTGCTGGCCTGGCGTCGCAGTTTTACGCGCTATGAAGCGATTGCTGCATTGCGCAATGCCGTTTATGCCTGCGAGCTGACTGGGGTGCAACTGCTCACCTGATTCAGCGCACTTTGGTTGCCTCAGGCCGGCAGCAGGTTGCACGCAGGGGGCATGCGCTACATTAGTTATTACGGCTTAACCGTGTGGTGCGCCAACTTGTGTGGCTGCATCGGTTTGTATGACTGAGGAGAAGTACTATGGCGAAAGAAGCGAAAAAGCAAACGGTCAAAATTGCACCCGCAGCAGCGGCCATGCCTATCAAAATTGGCATCAGCGCCAAAGACCGAGAGCTGATTGCGGAAGGTCTGTCGCATCTGCTGGCAGACACGTACACGCTCTATCTGACCACGCACAACTTCCACTGGAACGTGACTGGCCCGATGTTCAACACGCTGCACACCATGTTCATGGGGCAGTACACCGAACTGTGGAACGCCGTCGATCCTGTGGCCGAGCGTATTCGCTCGCTGGGCCACTTCGCGCCCGGCTCGTACGGCCAGTTCGGCAAGCTGACCAGCCTGCCCGATGTGCCCGCAACGCCGCCCAAGGCCAACGAGATGATCCGCATCTTGGTCGAAGGTAACGAAGCCGTGGCACGCACGGCGCGTGAGCTGTTCCCGCTGGCCGACAAGGCCAACGACCAGCCTACGGCCGACCTGTTGACCCAGCGCCTGACCGTGCACGAGCAAAACGCCTGGATGCTGCGCTCCCTGCTGGAAGAATAAGCAGCCGACTGTGCCGCGCGCTCTGTGAAGGCGCGGGCAGCTTAGCCACCCACCACAACGCCCGCCGCCAGCGGGCGTTGTGCATTTCGCGCGACAATTTACCCATGACCACTTCGACCACCCATTCCGCAGCCAGCGCTGCACCTCGCTCCAAGCTCGCGCTCTACCTGGACCTCATCCGCTGGAATCGTCCTGCTGGCTGGCTGGTGTTGGTGTGGCCAACGCTGGCGGCGCTGTGGGTGGCGGCTGAAGGTTTTCCGGGCTGGCATTTGCTGCTGGTGTTTGTGGCGGGCACGGTGCTGATGCGCAGTGCGGGCTGCACCATCAACGACATTGCAGACCGTGAGTTTGACAAACATGTCAAGCGCACCACGCAGCGGCCCATCACCAGCGGGCAAATCAGCGTGAAAGAAGCTGCACTGGTGGGGCTGGTGCTGACCTTGGTGGCGTTTGTGCTGGTGCTGACCACGCGTTGGGAGGCCGTGGCCTGGTCGGTGCCTGCAGTGCTGTTCACCATCCTCTACCCGTTTACCAAGCGGTTTTTTGCCATGCCGCAGGCCTTTTTGGGCATTGCGTTTAACTTTGGCATCGTGATTGCTTTTGCCGCAGTGACGGGCGATGTGGGGGTTACGGCGTGGGTGCTGTGGCTGGCCAATATGTTCTTGGTGCTGGCATATGACACCGAATACGCGATGGTAGACCGCGATGACGATTTGAAAATTGGCATGAAAACTTCCGCCATCACGCTGGGCCGTTTTGATGTGCTGGGCATCATGGCCTTTTTTGTGCTGTGTCTGGGGCTGACCATTTTGGCCGTCTTGCCCTATGGCCTGGGCTGGCCTTTTTGGCTGGGCATGGCCCTGGCGGCGGCGCAGGTGGTGTGGCACTTCACGTTGATCAAGGCGCGTACCCGCGAAGGCTGCTTTGTGGCCTTCAGCAAAAGTCACTACATTGGTATGACGATTTTTTCCGGAATCGCCCTGGGTTTTGCTCTGCGCTGAGGCGCTGCAGCGATGGTGCCTTAGTGCAGTGGTGCATTTTTTAGGAACGCAGGACGATGCAACGCAGACATTGGCTGGGCGCAGCGGCAGGGGCCACAGCGTTGGCGGCCACAGGAGCCAGCATGACCATCAGTCAGACATGGGATAGCGCGGCCGTGCAAGCGGGTATTACGGAGCTCAGGCCTTCGAGCCGCATGCCGGTGCTGTTTGTGGGGCATGGCAGCCCCATGAATGCGATAGAGGACAACGCTTACCGTCAAAGCTGGCAGCAGTTGGGCCAGAAGTTGCTGACCCAGGTGGAGCGTCCGCAGCTGGTGCTGTGCATTTCTGCGCACTGGATCACGCAAGGCAAGGGCGCATGGCTGACCGGGATGGCGCAGCCCAGAACCATCCATGACTTTGGCGGTTTTCCGCAAGCGCTGTTCGACCAGCAATACCCTGCACCGGGCGCGCCCGCCGTGGCCCGGCAACTGGCGGCCGAGCTGCGCCACCCGCATAACCAGCAGCCACTGGGAGTGGACACAGACGAGTGGGGGCTGGATCATGGCACTTGGAGCGTGCTCAAGCCCATGTTTCCCGATGCCAGCATCCCCGTGGTGCAACTGAGTATCGACTACAGCCGCCCGCCTGCCGAACACTTCGCGCTGGGGCAGCAGCTGCACACGCTGCGCGAGCGTGGCGTGTTGATTGTGGGCAGTGGCAACGTGGTCCATAACCTGCGCGCCTTGCAGCGCACCCAGTCACCGTTGCAGGCGTATGACTGGGCCATCGAGTTTGACCAGATGGTGGCGGCACATGTGGACCAGGGGAACTTGGCGGGGCTGAGTGACTTTCAGCAGATGGGGGCGGTGGCGCAAATGGCCCATCCCACGTACGACCATTATTTGCCGCTGCTGTATGCCGCAGGCGCGGTGGGCAAGGATGAGCGCGCGCAGCATTTCAACGCTGACTTTCAGATGGCGGCCATTTCGATGCGTTCGATGCTCTGGGGCGCTTGAGCCCATTCCCCGCAGGCCTGTACCAAGGTGCTGGCCACGGTCATGAAAAAGCCCCGCAGCGTTTGCTGGCGGGGCTTTTGTGATGCGGCAGATGGCTTACTTGCCAAACTCTGCGGCCAGTTCCTTGGCGCGGGTTTCGGCCTTGCGCAGCGCGGCGATGAAGTGCTGGGGCAGCCCGGCCTGCTGCATGTGGGTGATGGCGGCGTAGGTGGTGCCGCCCTTGCTGGTGACGCGCTCGCGCAGCACGCTGGCAGGTTCGTCCGAGCGTGCCGCCAGCTCCGAGGCGCCCTGGAAAGTGGCAATCGCCAACTGGTAGGACTGCGCAGCGGTCAGCCCCATGTCGACACCGGCTTGCGTCATGGCTTCCAGGAACAAAAACACATAGGCCGGGCCAGAGCCGGACAGCGCGGTCACCGCGTCTAGTTTGTCTTCGGCGTCCACCCACACCATCTGGCCCGTGGTGCCAATCACGCGCTCGATCAGGGCTTGGCCTGCAGCGTCAACCTCAGAGCGGGCAAACAGCCCCGTCATGCCTTTGCCCACGAGCGCTGGCGTGTTGGGCATGGCACGCACGATGCGGCCCGTGCCCAACCACTGGGCAATGCTGTCGGTGGTGATGCCGGCGGCCACGCTCAGGTGCAAGGCGCTGGCGGTGTGGGGCGCTGCAGCAGCGGCCGCTTCTTTGAAGATCTGGGGTTTGACGGCCCAGACCACCAGATCGTGACCCGCCAGTGCGGCGCTGGCGGCGGGCAGGGCGTTAATGCCGAACTTGGCCTTGAGGGCATCGCGCGCGGCGTCAAATGGTTCGACCACGGTGATGCGGTCGGTGGGCAGGCTGCTGGCAATCAGGCCGCCGATGATGGCGCTGGCCATATTGCCGCCGCCAATGAAAGCGATGCGGGGTGAAGGTGCTTGGCTCATACAAATGCTTTCTAAAAATAAGAGCTGCTAGCGCTTAATTGGTAAGAATTTCAACGTGTTTTCTATCTGAAACGCTTTGAGATCTAGCGCTGGCAGCTCTTTTTAGGGGAGTGGTTGGGCTTATGGCGCGGTGGTCTGGCGCACGGCACGCTCCCAGCGCGCCATCAACTCATCGGCGCGGGCTTTGTCCATGGTGGGCACAAAGCGGCGCTCAGCCTTCCACAGCGACGACAGTTCTTCCGTGCTCTGGTAGACGCCGCTGGACAAGCCGGCCAGGTAGGCTGCGCCCAGAGCGGTGGTCTCCACGCAGGCCGGACGCACCACGGGGATGCCCAGCAAATCGGCCTGGAACTGCATCAGCAGGTTGTTCACGCAGGCGCCGCCGTCCACGCGCAGCTCGCTCACGGCGGCACCGCCGTTGGCGACCGCATCGCGGCTCATGGCCAGCAGCAGGGCAGCGCTCTGGTAGGCGATCGACTCCAGCGCCGCACGTGCAATGTGCGCCAGGGTGGTGCCGCGCGTCAGGCCGGTGATGGAACCCCGTGCATCGGGCTCCCAATACGGCGCGCCCAGACCGGTGAAGGCTGGCACCAGCATGACGCCACCGCTGTCAGGCACGCTCTCGGCCAGTTGCTGCACCTGGCCGCTGTGTTCAATCGCCTGCAGGCCGTCGCGCAGCCACTGCACCACGGCGCCGCCGACGAACACGCTGCCTTCCAGCGCAAACTGGGGCGTGGCGCTGGGCTGGGCGGCGCTGGTGGTCAGCAGACCGTTGGCCGAGGTCTGGAATTGGCCGCCGGTGTGCATCAGCATAAAGCAGCCGGTGCCGTAGGTGTTCTTGGCCATGCCGGCTTTGAAGCAGGCCTGACCAAACAGCGCGCTTTGCTGGTCGCCCGCCACGCCGCCGATGGTGATGGGGCCGCCCAGCACGTCTTCAGCCGTGCGGCCAAAGTTGGCGGCCGAAGGCAGCACCTCGGGCATTAGGCTGGCGGGTATGTGCAGCAGGGCCAGCAGGTCGGCATCCCACTGGTTGGTGTGCACGTTGAACAGCATGGTGCGGCTGGCGTTGCTGACGTCGGTGACGTGGCGCTGGCCGCCGGTGAGCTGCCAGATCAGCCAGCTGTCCACCGTGCCAAAGGCTAGCTCGCCGCGCTCGGCGGCTTCACGCGCGCCGGGCACGTGGTCCAGCAGCCATTGCAACTTCGTGCCCGAGAAGTAGGCGTCAATGCGCAAGCCGGTTTTTTGCAGGATGGCATCGCTGTGGCCGGCTTCGCGCAGCTGCTGGCAGGTGGGTTCGGCGCGGCGGTCTTGCCAGACGATGCCGTGGTGGATGGGCTGGCCCGTCTTGCGGTTCCAGACGATGGTGGTTTCGCGCTGGTTGGTGATGCCCACGCTGCGGATGTCGCTCGCCTTGAGCCCAGCCTTGGCCAGTGCGTCGCGCGCCGTGCCCAGCTGCGTGCGCCAGATTTCGTGGGGGTCGTGCTCTACCCAGCCGGGGCGAGGGTAGATCTGGGGCAGCTCCTGCTGGGCGGAAGCGACGATGCGGCCCTGCGTGTCAAACACGATGGCACGGGAACTGGAGGTGCCTTGGTCCAAGGCAAGCAGGTAGGTGGTCATAGGAGGTCTTGTGCAATCACAAATTCAAGACAAAGCGTGTCGGTGGCTTGGCGCGCAGCAGGGGTTTACTCGGCCACCACGCACTGCACTTCGGCCTCTTGCAGCAGATGGGCAAAAGGCTCGGGAGGGGGTGTGTCCGTAAACAGGCGGTCAATCTGCGCAAGACTGGCCAGCTCCACCATGGCTTGGCGGCTGAATTTGCTGTGGTCAGCGGCCAGCCAGACTTCACGGGACTGCTGAATGATGGTTTGAGCCACTTTCACTTCGCGCAGGTCGTAGTCGCGCAAGGTGCCATCGGACTCAATCGCCGAGATGCCAATGATGGCAATGTCGACCTTGAACTGGCGCATAAAGTCCACGGCCGCTTCGCCGATGATGCCGCGGTCGCGCGTGCGCACCACGCCGCCCGCCACAATGACTTCGCAGTCGGCATTGCTGCTCAAAATCGCAGCCACGTTCAGGTTGTTGGTGATAACGCGCAGGCCACGGTGGTGCAACAGGGCTTTGGCGATGGCCTCGGTGGTGGTGCCAATGTTCAAAATTAGCGAGCAGCCATTCGGAATGGCTTGGGCCACGGCTTTGGCAATGCGCGCTTTGCCGTCAGCGTTGAGCGTTTCGCGGCGTGTGTGCGCGAGATTCTCTACCGTGGCACTGGGGACGCGCACGCCGCCATGAAAACGCACCAGCAAGCCCGCTGCGGCGAGCTTTTGTACATCGCGGCGCACGGTTTGCAGCGTCACCCCCAAGGTGTCTGCCAGTTGCTCCACAGTGGCCGATTGCAAATTGCGTACTTCTTCCAGTAATTGCAGCTGGCGGGGGTTGTTGTTGCTATTCACAGAGTGCCCAGAGTGAAAAAGAGAAGGTGAATGATCGTAAAACCGAAATCAAAACAATGGAAATCGAAAAAAACCAATCACAAACGAACAAAAAAGGTGACAATATATGCTAGTGCTGGCACTCGCTTGCTGGCAACACGGCATAGCCTTGCGCTGACGCGCACTGTGCCAACTATTGACTACCCTCAGACACTTGCCCTGTCCTGAAGCACTATGACGATTGCCACTACGCCTTTGACCACAGACCGCGCCGAGTTGTTGGCCCGTTTGTCCCAGTCTGAAACTTACGACCTGCTCATTATCGGCGGTGGAGCCACCGGTTTGGGCACCGCAGTGGATGCAGTCGCACGCGGCTTCAAGGTGTGCGTGCTGGAGTCGCATGACTTTGCCAAGGGCACTTCCTCGCGCGCCACCAAACTGGTGCACGGTGGTGTGCGTTATCTGGCGCAGGGCAACGTCGCGTTGGTGCGCGAAGCGCTGCATGAGCGCACCACGCTGCTGAACAACGCGCCGCACCTGGCGCAGCCGCTGGCTTTTGTGATGCCGTCGTACAAACTGCTGGACACGCCTTTTTATGGCGCGGGCCTGAAGATGTACGACGCGCTGGCCGGTAAAGATGGCCTGGGACGCACCGAATTTCTGAGCAAGGACAAGACTTTGCGCCTGCTGCCGACGGTGCGTACCGACCACCTCAAGGGTGGCGTGAAGTACTGGGACGGACAGTTTGACGATGCCCGTTTGGCCTTGGTGCTGGCGCGCACCGCAGCGGCCAAGGGCGCGCTGCTGGTCAACTACTGCCCTGCCAAGCAGTTGCTGCATACCGATGGCAAAGTCTCTGGCGTGGTCTGCGAAGACGCAGAAACCGGCACCCGCTACGAAGTCCATGCCAAGTGTGTCGTCAACGCTACGGGCCCTTGGGTGGACTTGTTCCGCCAGCAAGACGCGCAATTGCTGGGCAAGCCCGTCAAGCCCATGGTGGCGCCCAGTCAGGGTGTGCACGTGGTGGTGGATCGTGAGTTTCTGCCCACTGACCATGCGCTGCTGGTGCCCAAGACAGCCGATGGCCGCGTGCTGTTTGCTGTGCCATGGCTGGGTAAAGTCATTCTCGGCACCACAGACACCCCCCGTCACGACCTGGCGCGCGAACCCCAGGCGTTTGAGGAAGAGATTGAATTCATTCTCAAGGAAGCGGGCAACTACCTGTGCCGCCGCCCCACACGCGCCGATGTGCGCAGCATCTGGGTGGGCATGCGCCCCCTGGTCAAGCCCCAAGACGATGATGGCGAGAACACCAAGAAAATCAGCCGTGAACACACGGTGATGACCAGCAAGTCTGGCCTCGTCACCGTCACGGGCGGCAAGTGGACCACTTACCGCGCCATGGCCGAAGATGTGCTGCAAGAGTGCTTTGAGCAGCGTCTGCTGCCCGCGCGCGCAGGGGGCGTGACCGTGCACATGCCGCTGGTGGGGGCGCCCAAGCCTGCGCAGGTCAAGCACCGCCTGAACGCCGTGCAGGGCGAGCACATCTACGGCACCGAAGCTGCGGCGGTGCACAGCCTGCCCGGGTCCGACAAGCTGTTGGCCGAAGGCTTGAGCGAGGCCATGGTGCGCTTTGCAGCGCGCTATGAATATGCACGCACGGTAGAAGATGTGCTGGCACGCCGCAGCCGCCTGCTATTTTTGGATGCGCGCTTGGCCGCCAGCGTGGCACCTCGTGTGGCAGAAATCCTGGCGCAAGAGCTGCCCGGCGTCGATGTCAAACTGCCCGACTTCTTGGCGCTGGCGCAGCAATATCTGCTGACTCCCGCCTAAATTCGAGGGCATGGGTGCAGCGAACAAGCGCTAGACACTTCGAAAAAAGAAGCTGTCAGCGCTTGTTTAATAGTGCATTTAAATAAAAAATTGTTTGAAATCAAGGTGTAGCCTGCGTAAGTAGCTATCCTTTTAGATGTCCGTGAAGGCTTTGACGCATCCCTTGCGAGGTGTGGTGGTTTTTGTGGGCTAAGCAGTTGACGCGCAAGGAAATTATTGCGATAATCTCCCTCTTCACGTGTAAAAGCGTGGAACTATCTGCCCAGCGGGAAGCCTTTTGGAATGGTCCAGAAGGTGGACGACGGGCCCAAGACTGACCGGCTGCTTGTTCGGCCCTTGAGAAGTTCTCTGGGGCTGTCTGGGTCTGCTGGAGCAAGTTGGGAATATTGAAATGATCCAAACAGAATCTCGTTTAGAGGTTGCCGATAACACGGGCGCGAAGTCTGTTCAGTGCATTAAGGTGCTGGGCGGTTCTCATCGTCGCTACGCGAGCGTTGGCGACATCATCAAAGTGAGCATCAAAGAAGCCGCTCCCCGTGGCCGCGTCAAAAAAGGCGAGGTTTACAGCGCAGTGGTAGTTCGTACAGCCAAGGGCATCCGCCGTGGCGACGGTTCTTTGGTGAAGTTCGATGGCAACGCTGCCGTTCTGCTGAACGCCAAGCTGGAGCCTATCGGCACTCGTATTTTTGGCCCTGTGACACGTGAACTGCGTACTGAAAAGTTCATGAAGATCGTGTCCCTGGCACCTGAAGTTCTCTAAGGAAGCACTATGAACAAGATTCGCAAGGGCGACAAAGTCATCGTGCTGACCGGCCGTGACAAGGGTAAGCAAGGCGTAGTTGCTTCGCGCAAGGACGATTCGCACCTGGTGATCGAAGGCGTGAACCTGGTGAAGAAGCACGTCAAGCCAAACCCCATGAAGGGCACCACCGGCGGTATCGTGGAAAAGGCTATGCCTATCCATCAATCCAACGTGGCTATCTTCAATGCAGCGACTGGCAAGGCTGATCGCGTGGGCATCAAGGTGAACGCCGACGGTACACGTGTTCGCGTGTTCAAGTCCAATGGCGCTGAAATCACCGCCTAAGGAGTAACACATGGCACGTTTGCAAAAACTGTATCGCGAAAAAATCGCGGCAGAACTGAAAGAAAAGTTCGGCTACACCTCCGCTATGGAAGTGCCCCGTCTGACCAAGATCACCCTGAATATGGGTGTGAGCGAAGCCGTGGCTGACAAGAAGGTGATGGACAACGCTGTGGCTGACCTGACCAAGATTGCTGGTCAAAAGCCCGTGGTGACCAAGGCCAAGAAGGCTATCGCTGGTTTCAAGATCCGTGAAGGTCAAGCAATTGGCTGCATGGTGACCCTGCGTGGCGTTCAAATGTACGAATTCCTGGATCGTTTCGTCACCGTGGCTCTGCCCCGCGTGCGTGACTTCCGTGGTATTTCGGGTCGTTCGTTCGACGGCCGCGGCAACTACAACGTTGGCGTTAAAGAACAGATCATCTTCCCTGAAATCGAATACGACAAAGTGGATGCTCTGCGTGGTCTGAACATCAGCATCACGACAACGGCGAAGAACGACGAAGAGTGCAAGGCACTGCTCGCAGCGTTCAAATTCCCCTTCAAGAACTGAGGTAGCGCATGGCTAAGAAAGCTTTGATCGAGCGCGAACTGAAGCGCGAAAAACTGGCCGCGAAGTACGCTGCCAAGTACGCTGAATTGAAGGCAATCGCCGGTGACGCTAAGCGTTCCGACGAAGAGCGTGATGCAGCCCGTCTGGGTCTGCAAAAGCTGCCCCGTAATGCCAACCCCACTCGCCAACGTAACCGTTGCGAAATCACAGGTCGTCCACGTGGCACATTCCGTCAATTCGGTCTGGGTCGCGCAAAGATCCGTGAATTGGCCTTTGCTGGTGACATCCCCGGTGTTACCAAGGCTAGCTGGTAAGCAAGCAGGAGAGATACAAGATGAGCATGAGTGATCCTATCGCCGACTTGCTGACCCGTATTCGCAACGCCCAAATGGTGTCCAAAGCCACCGTGTCGGTTCCTTCCTCTAAGGTGAAGGTTGCCATCGCACAAGTGCTGAAGGACGAGGGCTATGTTGACGGTTTTGAAGTCAAGACCGAAGACGGCAAGTCTGAACTCGTTATTACCCTGAAGTACTACGCCGGTCGCCCTGTGATTGAGCGTATCGAACGTGTAAGCCGTCCTGGCCTGCGCGTGTACAAGGGCAGCAACGCAATTCCTCAAGTCCAAAACGGCTTGGGTGTGGCCATTGTTACCACTCCTAAGGGCGTGATGACAGATCGCAAAGCACGTGCTACCGGCGTCGGTGGTGAAGTGCTGTGCTATGTGGCCTAACGGACATTAAGGAGAAATACTGAAATGTCTCGCGTAGCAAAAGCAAATGTGACCATCCCCGCTGGCGTGGATGTGTCTTTGACTGCTGACACCATCAAGGTGAAGGGCAAGGGCGGTGAACTGTCTTTGGCTCTGAACGCTTTGGTGGCAATCAGCAACAACGACGGTAAGCTGTCGTTCGCACCTGTTAACGATTCTCGTGATGCTGATGCACTGGCCGGTACTTTCCGCCAGCTCGTCAATAACATGGTGAAGGGTGTAACCGAAGGCTTCGAAAAGAAGCTGAGCCTGATTGGCGTGGGTTACAAGGCCGCTGTGCAGGGCGCTAAGCTGAACTTGAACGTGGGCTTCTCGCACCCTGTGCACTTTGAAGCCCCTCAAGGCATCACCATCACTACCCCCACTCCAACTGAAGTTGTGATCAAGGGTGCAGACCGCCAAGTGGTAGGTCAGCTGGCTGCTGAGATTCGCGCCGTTCGTCCTCCCGAGCCTTACAAGGGCAAGGGCATCCGCTATGTGGATGAGAAGGTCGTGATCAAAGAGACCAAGAAGAAGTAAGGAGCTGCAATATGTTGACCAAGAAAGAGCAGCGTCTGCGTCGTGCACGCCAAACACGTATCCGCATTGCACAGCAAGGCGTGGCGCGTTTGAGCGTGAACCGCACGAACCTCCACATCTACGCCAGCGTCTTCTCCGAAGATGGCACCAAGGTGTTGGCCACAGCTTCGACAGCCGAAGCTGCTGTGCGCGCACAACTGGGCGCCGCAGGCAAGGGTGGCAACGTGGCTGCCGCTACACAAATCGGCAAGCTGATTGCCGAGCGTGCTAAGGCTGCCGGCGTTGAGAAAGTGGCTTTCGATCGCGCTGGTTTTGCATACCACGGCCGCGTGAAGGCTTTGGCAGAAGCCGCTCGCGAAGCGGGCCTGCAGTTCTAAGCGGAGCGGACAAAAATGGCAAAGTTTTCCCCCAAAGTGCAAGACGAAGGTCGTGACGACGGTCTGCGCGAAAAAATGATTGCGGTAAACCGCGTCACCAAGGTTGTGAAGGGTGGTCGTATTCTCGGCTTCGCAGCACTGACCGTGGTTGGCGACGGTGATGGCCGCATTGGCATGGGCAAAGGTAAGTCCAAGGAAGTACCTGTGGCCGTGCAAAAGGGCATGGAAGAGTCCCGCCGCAACATGATGAAGGTGTCGCTCAAGAGCGGCTCCATCCACCACTCTGTGATGGGTCATCATGGTGCTGCTCGCGTGGAACTGCACCCAGCTCCCAAGGGTACCGGTATCATCGCCGGCGGCCCCATGCGCGCTGTATTCGAAGTCGTTGGTATTACCGACATCGTGGCCAAAAGCCACGGTTCTTCGAATCCTTACAACATGGTTCGCGCCACACTCGACGCTTTGAAGAATTCCACAACCCCTTCGGAAGTGGCTGCAAAGCGCGGCAAGTCGGTTGAAGACATCTTCACCGCCTGATCGGAGTCCAGCACATGACAACACAACAAACTGTCAAAATTCAGCTGGTTCGTAGCCCCATTGGCACCAAAGAGTCGCACCGTGCGACTGTGCGTGGCCTGGGTCTGCGTAAGCTGAATAGCGTCAGCGAACTGCAGGACACACCTGAAGTTCGCGGCATGATCAACAAAATCGCCTACTTGGTGAAGGTTCTGTGAAGGGATTGATGATGGAACTCAATAGCATCAAGCCAGCAGCAGGCGCCAAGCATGCTCCACGTCGCGTGGGTCGCGGTATCGGTTCTGGTCTGGGTAAGACCGCCGGTCGTGGTCACAAGGGTCAAAAATCGCGTTCGGGTGGCTACCACAAGGTAGGCTTCGAAGGCGGTCAAATGCCTTTGCAGCGTCGCTTGCCTAAGCGTGGTTTCAAGTCCATGACTTTGAAGTTCAACGCCGAAGTGACTTTGGCTGCTCTGGAGCAACTGGGTCTGGCGGAAGTCGACGTCGCTGCACTGAAGCAAGCAGGTCTGGTAGCTTCCAACGCCCTGGTGGTGAAGGTTATCAAGAGCGGTGAGTTGACCAAGGCTGTAAAGCTGAACGGCATTGGTGCCACAGCTGGCGCCAAGGCTGCCATCGAAGCTGCCGGTGGCAGCATCGCCTGATTAAGTTCTGAAAGAGACATCCGTGGCTACTAGCGCAGCTCAAATTGCAAAAACCGGCAAGTTTGGTGACTTGCGTCGCCGACTGGTTTTTCTGTTGCTTGCGCTGGTCGTATACCGCATCGGGGCCCATATCCCCGTGCCCGGCATCGACCCAGCGCAGCTGCAGCAGCTGTTCAATGGCCAGCAGGGCATTCTCAACCTGTTCAATATGTTCTCGGGTGGAGCACTTTCGCGCTTCACAGTGTTCGCACTGGGGATCATGCCGTACATTTCGGCATCGATCATCATGCAGCTAATGACGTATGTCGTTCCTACATTTGAACAACTGAAGAAGGAAGGTGAGGCGGGGCGTCGCAAGATTACCCAATACACCCGCTACGGCACTTTAGCCTTGGCACTTTTCCAGTCGTTGGGTATTGCCGTGGCTTTGGAAAGCTCTCCAGGACTGGTGCTGGATCCAGGTTTCGGCTTCCGCATGACTGCGGTGGTGAGCCTGACTGCTGGCACCATGTTCCTGATGTGGCTGGGCGAACAGATTACTGAACGTGGTCTGGGCAACGGCATCTCCATCCTGATCTTTGCTGGTATTGCCGCAGGCTTGCCCAGTTCGATTGGTGGACTGCTGGAGCTGGTTCGTACCGGTGCCATGAGCATCCTGGCTGCGATCTTCATTGTCCTCGTTGTGGCAGCCGTGACGTATTTCGTCGTGTTTGTCGAGCGTGGTCAACGTAAGATCTTGGTGAATTACGCGCGCCGCCAAGTTGGCAACAAGGTGTACGGTGGTCAGTCTTCGCACTTGCCACTGAAGTTGAACATGGCGGGTGTAATCCCTCCCATCTTCGCTTCGTCAATCATCTTGCTACCAGCAACCGTGGTGAATTGGTTCAGTGCAGGGGAATCCATGCGCTGGTTGAAGGACATTGCAGCGACGCTGACCCCAGGTCAGCCGATTTATGTGATGCTCTACGCCGCCGCAATCATTTTCTTCTGTTTCTTCTATACAGCACTCGTGTTCAATAGCCGCGAGACCGCTGATAATCTGAAGAAAAGTGGTGCTTTCATCCCAGGCATTCGTCCCGGTGACCAGACTGCCCGCTACATTGACAAGATTCTGGTGCGTTTGACACTGGCTGGCGCCGTCTACATCACATTCGTGTGTTTGTTGCCAGAGTTCCTGATCCTGAAGTACAACGTTCCGTTTTACTTTGGAGGTACATCGCTACTAATTATTGTGGTGGTGACCATGGACTTCATGGCGCAAGTGCAGAACTACATGATGTCGCAGCAGTATGAGTCCCTTCTCAAGAAGGCCAACTTCAAGGCATCAGGTCACTGAGATATGAAGGCCATTCCTTTTGGGTAAAACCAAAAGGAATCCAATAACAGCAAGTATGAGTGCTCTACATTTTTTCGCGGTCACAGGCAGTGCCCAGGTCGAAAAAGTGAATACGGATGCAAAGTTTTAGGAGAATGAAATGAGAGTTTCGGCTTCGGTCAAGAAAATCTGCCGCAACTGCAAGATCATCCGCCGCAAAGGTGTGGTGCGCGTGATCTGCACAGACCAGCGCCATAAGCAGCGCCAGGGCTGATTGAAAGTATTAGAGGACTAATATGGCACGTATTGCTGGTATTAACATCCCGCCCCACAAGCATGCTGAAATCGGCCTGACCGCCATTTACGGCATCGGTCGTACGACTGCTCGCAAGATCTGCGAAGCTTGCGGTATCGAGTACTCCAAGAAGGTTAAAGACCTGACTGATGCTGATCTGGAAAAGATTCGTGACCAGTTGAACGGCATGACCTTGGAAGGCGATCTGCGTCGCGAAACCACCATGAACATCAAGCGTTTGATGGACATCGGTTGCTACCGCGGTTTCCGTCATCGTCGTGGCCTGCCTATGCGCGGTCAACGTACACGCACCAATGCCCGTACTCGCAAGGGTCCTCGCAAAGGCGCAGCGGCACTGAAGAAATAAGGGATTGAGAGATCACTATGGCTAAGGCACAAAACAACGCTGCTGCGCGTGTACGTAAGAAAGTTCGTAAGAACATTTCTGACGGTATTGCACACGTGCACGCTTCGTTCAACAACACGATCATCACCATTACTGACCGCCAGGGCAATGCTCTGTCGTGGGCTTCCTCGGGTGGCCAGGGCTTCAAGGGTTCGCGCAAGTCGACTCCTTTCGCAGCCCAGGTTGCATCGGAAGTGGCAGGTCGTGCTGCTATCGAACAGGGCATCAAGAACCTGGACGTAGAAATCAAGGGTCCCGGTCCTGGCCGCGAATCCTCGGTTCGCGCCTTGGGTGCTCTGGGTATCCGTATCACTTCTATCGCGGACGTGACACCGGTACCGCACAACGGCTGCCGCCCTCAAAAGCGTCGTCGTATTTAATTTTTGTAAGCCCACCGCCACCCGGGTTGTTTTTGGCACCCCGGGTGGCTCCCGTGTGTAAGCACGGTAGATGAATCAAAGGAAACTCAAGTGGCACGTTATATCGGTCCTAAGGCCAAACTCTCCCGCCGTGAAGGCACCGACCTGTTCCTGAAGAGCGCTCGTCGCTCGATCGCGGACAAGGCCAAGTTCGACACCAAGCCCGGCCAACACGGTCGCACATCCGGTCAGCGTACGTCCGACTATGGTCTGCAACTGCGTGAAAAGCAGAAGGTCAAGCGCATGTACGGCGTGCTGGAAAAGCAATTCCGTCGTTACTTCGAAGCTGCTGACCAGAAGAAGGGCAACACCGGTGCGAACCTGCTGGGTCTGCTGGAAACTCGTCTGGACAACGTGGTCTACCGCATGGGCTTTGGCTCTACACGTGCTGAAGCGCGTCAGATGGTATCCCACAAGGCCATCACTGTGAACGGCCAGTCCGTGAACATCCCCTCCTACCTGGTGAAGGCTGGTGACGTGATTGCTGTGCGTGAAAAGTCCAAGAAGCAAGCCCGTATTGTTGAAGCCCTGCAATTGGCTCAGCAAGTTGGCTTCCCCGCTTGGGTGGAAGTGAGCCTGGACAAGGCTGAAGGCACCTTCAAGCAAGTGCCTGACCGCGATCAATTCGCAGCCGACATCAACGAATCCCTGATCGTTGAGTTGTACTCGCGTTAATCGTAGTTTCGGTTGAGCAATCAACCATCCCGTTCCTAAACCGCGAGGCATCGCGGTTTAGGTGCTTCACCAGCCTTACCGGTGTAACGAGCCGGGGGTATTGAGAGGAAGTCTGCATGCAAACAAATCTGCTGAAACCCAAGACGATTAATGTTGAGCAGCTTGGCCACAACCGTGCCAAGGTGACGCTGGAGCCTTTTGAGCGTGGCTATGGCCATACGCTGGGCAATGCCCTGCGCCGCGTTTTGCTCTCGTCCATGGTGGGTCATGCAGCGACGGAAGTCACGATTGCTGGCGTGCTGCACGAGTACTCGTCCATCGATGGCGTGCAAGAAGATGTGGTGAACATCCTCCTGAACCTGAAGGGCGTGGTGTTCAAGCTGCACAACCGTGACGAAGTGACTCTGAGTCTGCGCAAGGATGGCGAAGGCGTAGTGACTGCGCGTGACATCCAGACTCCCCACGACGTTGAGATCATCAATCCTGACCACGTGATCGCCAACCTGTCGCAAGGCGGCAAGCTGGATATGCAAATCAAGGTGGAACAGGGCCGTGGCTATGTGCCCGGTAACGTACGCCGCTACGGTGACGAATCGACCAAGTCGATCGGCCGTATCGTGTTGGACGCATCGTTCTCGCCCGTTCGTCGCGTGAGCTACACCGTGGAATCTGCACGTGTGGAACAGCGCACCGACTTGGACAAGCTGGTTGTCGAAATCGAAACCAACGGCGCTATCAACGCTGAAGACGCAGTGCGCGCATCCGCCAAGATCTTGGTGGAGCAACTGGCTGTGTTTGCGCAGTTGGATGGCGAGTTTGGCGAAGGTGGCATTTTGGGTGGTGGTAGCAACAGCCGCGCTAACGCTCAGACGTTCGATCCGATCCTGCTGCGTCCTGTGGATGAGCTGGAACTGACCGTACGCTCCGCCAACTGCCTGAAGGCAGAGAACATTTACTACATCGGTGATCTGATCCAGCGCACCGAGAATGAGTTGCTGAAGACGCCTAACTTGGGTCGCAAGTCGCTCAACGAAATCAAGGAAGTTTTGGCTTCCCGTGGTCTGACCTTGGGCATGAAGCTCGAAAACTGGCCACCAGCAGGCTTGGAAAAGCGTTAATTCGCTAGCCAAGCTATAATCGCTGGCTCTTGACCTGAGAAGGTTAGGAGCCAGTTATTTTTACACAAGTGCACCGAGCGGTACCTGATCCGGCCACTCGACCAAACTATCTGAAAAGGAAAGCACCATGCGTCACGGAAATGGCCTGCGTAAACTGAATCGTACTTCTTCGCACCGCAAGGCGATGCTGCAGAACATGATGAACTCTTTGATCGAACACGAAGCGATCAAGACCACCGTGCCTAAGGCCAAGGAACTGCGCCGCGTGATCGAGCCCATGATCACTCTGGCCAAGGTGGACACCGTGGCTAACCGCCGCTTGGCGTTCGACCGTCTGCGTGACCGCGACAGCGTCACCAAGTTGTTCAACGTGCTGGGTCCCCGCAACGCAAAGCGTCCTGGCGGCTACACACGCATCTTGAAGATGGGTTTCCGCGTGGGCGACAACGCTCCTATGGCTTTTGTTCAATTGGTGGAACAAGCCGAAGAAACTCAAGCAGCAGAATAAATCTGTGCTATAATTTTGGAATACCGCGAGGTGGAGCAGTCTGGTAGCTCGTTGGGCTCATAACCCAAAGGTCGTTGGTTCAAATCCGGCCCTCGCAACCAAATCAAAAACCCTGTTGAAGCAGTTCAACAGGGTTTTTTGTTGGCGCATTTTTGAATAACTCAAGCTGGGCTTGGCATTCATCCTCCTGGCGAATGAATACTGAGGCCCGTATGCGGGTTTCTTCTGGCTTTTGCAGCGCTGCACGCCAAGGGCGCGCTATAATTGACGCATATCGCGAGGTGGAGCAGTCTGGTAGCTCGTTGGGCTCATAACCCAAAGGTCGTTGGTTCAAATCCAGCCCTCGCAACCAAATTAAAAGCCCTGTTGAAGCAATTCGACAGGGCTTTTTTGTATGTTGCTTTGACCGTTTAATAAAAATATAGAGCGCTTAGCGCTTGCTCCACAAGGCTTTCAATGCCAAAACCTATTGAAAACCTTGTAAACACAGCGCAAGTAGCTCACGAAAATTCAAGTTCGCTGCGTCTGGGTCAAGGCCTTGCATTGCTCAGTAGCTTCTCCAGCACATCACGCAACCCGAACATTGCCTGTTGAAAGCAGGAAATGTCGCGCTGCAGGCGTGCGGTAGGGATCAGCAGCATCAGGGCGTAAGGGCCGCGGTAGGTGTTGATGGCGACGGCAATCGCGCTGACGCCCAGCACCACATCATCCATATCTTGCGCAAAACCTTGTGCCCGCACCTGTGCCAGCTCTTGCAGCAGTGCTTCGGGTGTCGTGGTTTGGGGCTGCTCTTCGCGCGCCAGCCACTCCAATACGGTGGTGTCGTCCATGCGCGCCAGCAAAGCTTTGCCCGCTGCGGTGACGTGCAGCGGCGGTGCGATGCCGATTTGCGGCACCACGCGCAAAGGCTGCTCTCCCACAAAGGATTCGATGATGCGCAGCTTGTTCAGGTTGAGGCTGGCGAGGCACACCGTCTCCTGCAGCGACAGCGACAACTGCTCGGCATAAGGCTTGATGACGGACACCACATCGGCATTGCTTTGATAGAGCATTTGCCCCAGTGCGGGCCCCAAGCGAAAACCCGAAGCCCCTGCGGGCTCTACCAAGTGCTCTGCCGCCAGCGCATTGATGATGCGCTGCACGGTGGAGCGCGGTAAATCCACCGCGCTGGCAATGGCTGCCAGGCTCATGCCGCAGGGCAGGCCATGTGCGCTGAGGGTGCGCATGATTTTGCTACTGCGCGCAATCACTTGGATGCCACTGTGTTGGCGTTCATCCGCGTCGTCGACAGGGTGATCGGTCATGGGCTGTCTTTGTTCAGAAGTCAGAGGAATGGTCAAGTTCCGAGCTTATCGCCTTCGGTGCCAGCAGGGTTGAAAGAGGATGGCTGCAGCGATTCTTAACCATGTATTGATACACTGAACCGCAATGCAATACAAAGGACGGCGTTTTTGCCTGAAAACGCCGTCCTTTTGTCGTCTCAACCTAAATCTGCCAGCAATTAGCTGGCGTTAGCAAGGAGTGTGATTTCATGAGCGTGAAGCTTTTCAATGCAGCGCGTACGGCATGGCCCGTGGCGGCTGTGGCCATGTTGGTGGCCTGTGGCGACCCAGCGGGGCCGCAACCGGGCGCGCAAGGGCCAGCAGCCGTGGGTGTCTATACCGTGCAGGCGCAGGCCGTGGCATTGACCACCGAGCTGCCCGGCCGCGCGGTGGCTTCGCGCGTGGCGCAGGTGCGTCCGCAGACCAGCGGTATCGTGCAAAAGCGTTGGTTTGAAGAGGGCAGCATGGTCAAGCAAGGCCAGGCGCTCTACCAAATTGACCCGGCCACCATGAATGCGCAGTTGGCCAAAGCGCAGGCACAGTTGCTGAGTGCAGAAAACTTGGCCCGGCGCTATGAGGTGCTGCGTGCCAAAAACGCCATCAGTCAGCAGCAGTACGACGATGCCATGAGCGCATGGCGCAATGCGCAGGCGGATGTAGAGCTGGCGCGTATCGATACCGTCTATGCCAAGGTGCTTTCGCCGATTGCAGGGCGTATTGGCCGCTCCCTCGTGACAGAAGGCGCCCTGGTCACCCAGGGACAGTCGCAAGAAATGGCGACGGTGCAGCAGTTGGACCCGATCCACATCGATATGCAGCAGTCCATGGCCGACATCCTGCGTTTGCAATCAGAGAACGCTCAAAGCGGCGCCAAGGGCAATGCCAAGGTGCGCCTGGTACTGGAAGACGGCAGCGTTTATCCGCTGCAAGGCACGCTCCAATTCAGCGAAATGCAGGTGGATGAGAGCACAGGCTCTGTCACCTTGCGCGCGACGTTTGCCAACCCCGATGGGCTGCTGCGCCCCGGCATGTTTGTGCGTGCACAGGTGCAAACCGTTGCACGGGATGCGGCGCTGCTGGTGCCCCAGCAAGCCGTATGGCGCAATAACCAGGGCCAGGCCATGGTATGGGCGGTGGGCGACGACAAGATCGCCAAGGCACGCCCTGTGAATGCAGTGCGAACCGTGGGCAATACATGGCTGGTCGAAGGCGGTTTGCAAGCCGGGGAGCAAGTGATTACCGAAGGCCTGCAAAAGCTGCGTGGCGAAATGCCTGTGAACCCGGTGCCAGCCCAGAATGTGGACATCGTGACGGACTTGTACGCCCCTGCGCCTGCTGCAGCGCCTGCGGGCCAAGGCGCCTAAGGAAACGCCATGTCCAAGTTTTTTATCAACCGCCCCATTTTTGCCTGGGTGCTGGCAATGGTGGTGATGCTGGCAGGTGCCTTGGCCATCAAGGCCTTGCCCGTCAGCCAATACCCCGATGTGGCACCGCCTGCGATTGCCATTTCGGTCACTTACCCCGGCGCCTCCGCCCAAACCGTGCAAGACACGGTGGTGCAGGTCATTGAGCAGCAGCTCAACGGGCTGGATAACCTGCGCTACATCACCTCGTCCAGTGAGTCGGACGGCTCCATGCAAATCGTGGTCACCTTTGAACAAGGCACCGACCCCGATATTGCCCAGGTGCAGGTGCAAAACAAGCTGAATCTGGCCACCCCCATGCTGCCGCAGGAAGTGCAGCAGCAAGGCATTCGCGTCGCCAAATATCAGATGAACTTTATGCTGGTGGCCGGCTTGGTGTCGGAAGACGGCGCCATGAACAGCGAAGACTTGGCGGACTACATTGCCTCCAACATCCAAGACCCGGTCTCGCGCACCAAGGGCGTGGGTGACTTCACCTTGTTCGGCTCGGCCTATGCCATGCGCATCTGGCTGGATCCGGCCAAGCTCAATGCCTACCAACTGACCCCCAGTGATGTGATAGCTGCCGTCCAAGCCCAGAACGTGCAGGTCTCGGCAGGGTCTCTGGGCGGGCTGCCCACCCTCAATCACCAGGTGCAGTTGCAAGCTACGGTGCTGGGCAAAACGCGCATGAAAACGGCGGATGAGTTCCGTGAAATCATGCTCAAGGTCAAGCCCAATGGCGCGCAAGTGCGCCTCAAAGACGTGGCCGATGTAGCGCTGGGAGGCCAGTTCACGGCCATCTCCAGCAAGTACAACGGCCAGCCTTCTGCGGCTTTGGCGTTGCGCTTGGCGACAGGTGCCAACGTGCTGGAGGCCGTAACCGCTGTGCGTGCCACGATTGCCAGCCTGGAGCCCAACTTCCCGCCCGGCGTGAAGGTGGTCTACCCGTATGACACTGCGCCGGTGGTGCAGGTGTCCATCGACTCGGTGGTAAGCACCCTGGTCGAAGCGATTGTGCTGGTGTTCCTGGTCATGCTGCTGTTTTTGCAGAGCGTGCGCGCCACCCTCATTCCTACGCTGGCCGTGCCTGTGGTGTTGCTGGGCACTTTCGGCGTGCTGTTGGCAGCGGGCTTCACCATCAACTTGCTGACCATGTTTGCCATGGTGCTGGCAATTGGCCTGCTGGTGGACGATGCGATTGTGGTGGTCGAAAACGTCGAGCGCTTGATGCACGACGAGCACTTGTCCCCCAAGGAGGCCACCCTCAAATCCATGGGCCAGATCTCCGGCGCGCTGGTCGGTATTGGCGTGGTGATTTCCGCCGTGTTTGTGCCGATGGCGTTCATGGATGGCTCCACCGGTGTGATTTACCGCCAGTTCGCCATCACGATTGCGGTGGCTATGTCGCTGTCGGTGTTGGTGGCTTTGGTATTTACGCCCGCGCTGTGTGCCACTATCTTGAAAGCACCTGTGCCGGGCAAAAAGCCCGCCCCGTTTTTTGCATGGTTCAACCGTGTGTTCAACGCAGGTGCCAGCGGCTATGCGATTGGCGTGGAAGGCATCTTGAAGCGCAGCAAGTTCTTCTTGTTGGTGTATGTGCTGCTGCTGGCTGCGCTGGTGGCCTTGTTTGCCCGCATTCCCACGGCCTTCTTGCCCGAAGAAGACCAGGGCACGCTGTTTGTGCAAGTGCAGCTGCCACCGAACGCCACCGCCGCGCGCACCGATCAGGTGCTGCAAGCCGTGACCCAGCATTTGCTGGAGCACGAGCAAGACACCGTCAACAGCGTGATGGCCGTGAACGGCTTTAACTTTGCGGGCCGTGGGCAAAACTCCGGTCTGCTGTTTGTAGAGCTGAAGCCGTTTACAGAGCGCACCAGTGCACACCAGCACCTGAAGGCATTGCATGGCCGCACCTGGGGCTTTGTCAGTCAGTTGAACGATGCAATGGTCATCCCTGTTATTCCTCCGGCGATTGTGGAGCTGGGCAATGCCACGGGCTTTGACTTTTTCTTGCAAGACAACGGCGGCGCCGGCCACGAGGTGCTGATGCAGGCGCGCAATCAACTGCTGGGCATGGCGGCGCAAACGCCGCAACTGGCGATGGTGCGCCCCAATGGCTTGTCGGATGAGCCGCAGTACCAAATCGAAATCGACGAGGAAAAGGCCCGTGCGCTCAAGCTGAGCCTGAGTGACATCAACGCCACCATGTCGATTGCCTGGGGATCGGCCTACATCAACGACTTTATTGACCGTGGTCGCGTGAAGAAAGTGTTCCTGCAAGGCCAAGCCGCATCGCGCGTGGGGCCGGACGACTTTGCCAAGTGGTTTGTGCGCAATAGCGACGGCAAGATGGTGCCCTTCAGCACCTTTGCCACGGGCAAGTGGGTGTACGGCCCGGCCAAGCTGGAGCGCTACAACGGCGTCTCGGCGGTGCAAATCGTGGGCGGCACTGCGCCCGGCGTGAGCACGGGTGAAGCCATGAAGATCGTGGAAGGCCTGGCCCAGCAATTGCCTCCGGGCGTGGACTTGGTGTGGACGGGGTTGTCGTACGAAGAAATCAAGGCCGGCAACCAAAGCGCATGGATCATGGCGCTGTCCATGTTGATCGTGTTCCTGAGCTTGGCGGCTTTGTACGAGAGCTGGTCGATTCCCTTCTCGGTGATGCTGGTCGTGCCCCTGGGTATTTTGGGCGCGGTGCTGGCCACGCTGGGCCGCGGGTTGACCAATGACGTGTTCTTTCAGATTGGCATGATTACCACCATGGGCTTGGCGGCCAAAAACGCCATCCTGATTGTGGAGTTTGCGCGGGAGCTGCATGAGCAAGAAGGCAAGCCATTGTTTGAAGCCGCCGTAGAAGCCGCCCGCCTGCGTCTGCGCCCCATCATCATGACCTCGATGGCCTTTGTCTTGGGCGTGGTGCCACTGGCTTTGGCCACGGGCGCATCCAGCGGCAGCAAGCATTCGATTGGCACCAGCGTGGTGGGCGGTACCTTGGCGGGCACCTTCCTGGCCATCTTCTTTGTGCCTTTGTTCTTCTATGTGGTGGCCAGCGTGGTGGCGCGTTTTCGCCAAAGCCCACCTGCGCCTGTCGTAGCCACCCATGCCTCCGGCGAGGAGTCCCACGCATGAAATTGCACACCCTGACTGGCGCCTTGGCGCTGGCGGGGCTGTTGAGCGCTTGCTCCATGGCCCCGACCTATGAAACCCCTGCGGCCCCTGTCGCTGCAAACTGGACGGTGTCTGCAGGCACTCCAGCTGCCAGCACCGATGCCGTTGCCGCTGCGCCCGTGCAATGGCAAGCCGTCTTTGGCAATGCCCCACTGCGTGAAGTGATTGCGCTCACGCTGGAGCACAACCGCGATTTGCGCGCTGCCGCCTTGAATGTGCAGGCCTACCAGGCCCTGTACCGCATCCAAAAGGCTGACAGCGCACCCACCATCGGTGCGCAAGTGGCGGGCTCGCGCCAGCGCACACCGGCCGATGTGGCCCAGGCACCCGATGCCGTCACCGCCAGCACCTACACCGGCGGCGTGGGGCTGGTGTCGTACGAGCTGGACTTGTTTGGCCGTGTGCAAAGCCTGAATGAGCAGGCCTTGCAGCAATATCTGGCGATGGACAGCACACACAAGGCCACCCAGCTGAGTTTGGTGGCTGCTGTCGCCAGCGCATGGCTGACCTGGCAGGCCGACCAGCAAATGCTGGACGTGGTCAGCCGCACCCTGGCAGCCAATCACCAAGCACTGGAGCTGATCGTGGCGCAGGTCGACCACGGCATTGCCACCGACTTGCAGCGCCACCAGGCGCAAGCCGCCGTAGACAGCGGCAGTGCCCAGCTTGCCCAGCTCACCCGCGCTGTGGCGCAAGACCTGAACGCGCTGCAAACCTTGGTAGGTACCGAGTTGCCCGCCCGCGTGCGCCACGCCGCTTTGCCCGCGCAAGACTGGCAATTGGCCGATGTGCCGGTGGGCTTGCCCGCCCAGGTGCTGGCCCAGCGCCCCGACATCTTGGCGGCAGAGCAGCAACTCAAAGCCGCCAACGCCCACATCGGTGCTGCGCGCGCAGCGTTTTTTCCCAGCATCTCGCTCACCGCCAGCGCAGGCGCGGCCAGCACCGAGTTGTCGGGCCTGTTCAAGGGCGGCGCGGGGGCATGGAGTTTTGCACCGCAGATCAACATTCCCTTGTTTGCGGGTGGCCGCCTGCAGGCCAGCTTGGACTACGCCACGCTGCAAAAAGACGTGCGTGTGGCGCAGTATGAAAAAGCCATCCAAACTGCTTTCCAGGAAGTGGCCGATGGTTTGGCGGCGCGCACCACCTACGTCGATCAGCGAGAGGCCAGCCAGCGTTTGGTGAAAACTTCTTCTCAGTATCTGGAGTTGGCCCAACTGCGTTATGACGCGGGCGTGGATGCCTATCTGACCGTGATTGATGCGCAGCGCAGCTTGCTGAGTGCCGAGCTGGGGGAGGTGCAAACGGCTTTGCAGCAGGCGCTGGCGCAGGTGTCGCTGTTCAAGGCCTTGGGTGGCGGTGTACTGGAGCCAGCGCCTGCCGCATGATGGAATGGTTGCGCTGAACTGAAAACTTCTTTGCAGGCGTTGCAATCGAAGCCACTCCGGGCGGTGTTCTGGGGTGGCTTTTTTTGAAGTGTATTTTTGGCGTGTAATGCTTGTGGAGTAAGCGTAGGTAGCTATTGTTATTGTGATGGGTGTGGGGCGGCAGAGGCCTGAGCAGCACTCCGGCGGAGTGCACTTTGGGCTTACAGCGCTGCGTTCCAATAGACCGCCGCAAACATGAGAGCTGTGCCACACAGGTGGGGCGCAAGGCTTATCAGTACCTGCCTTGGGTCTGTGTCCAGCGACCATTCAGCTGCTTGGCGCAAGGCTTCAGCGCATTTCACCCAGCCTTGCGCCCAAGCAGCCATCCACATTGCTGCCTTATTGCGCCAGCAGCCAACCTCCAGCGGCGGTTAAAAGCACCACCAGAACAGGCGACAACTTTGCATGAACAAGGAGTGCAAACGCGAAGAGCGCCACACCAAAGTCGGCCTTGGATTGAATCGCGCTGGTCCAAACGGGGTCATAGAGTGCGGCTGCCAAGATACCGACGACAGCCGCGTTCACCCCCGCCATCGCTTTTTGCACACTCACTCGCAGGCGCAGAGACTCCCAGTAAGGAAGCGCGGCCATGACGAGCAAGAAGCCAGGCAGGAAGATGGCAAACAGCAACGTCAAACCACCTATCCAGCCGCCCATGGGGGCCGGCATGATGCTGCCTAAATACGCCGCAAACGTGAACAAGGGGCCGGGTACGGTTTGTGTCGCCCCGTAGCCTGCAAGAAATGCTTCATTCGAAACCAAGCCCGTTGGCACCACGCTGGCTTGCAGCAACGGTAGCACTACATGCCCACCCCCAAACACCAAGGCACCGGCTTGGTAAAAATCGCTGAATGCCTGCAACACAGGTGAGCCCGTCATGGAGCTGATTGGCGGCAAGAGAAATAGCAGTGCGCTAAAAACGCCCAGCAGCACGACACCCGTAGCCTTCCCCTTGACATTTGGGTGAGGCAGGGCAGGGGGCTGGGCATCCACACGCACCAGCTTTACCCCGGCCACACCCCCGATGAGAATGGCGAGTATTTGGCCGAGCGATGAGGGCAGCGCAATAGCGATGAGGGTGGCGATCACCGCAATCCATGCACGAGTTTTGTCCGGGCACAAACTCTTGCTCATGCCCCAGACGGCTTGCGCAACGATGGCAACGGCGGCAATTTTGAGGCCATGTATTGCGCCTGATTGCGCCAGCGCCTCCCACTCGGAGATACCCAGCGCAAAAAGAATCAGTGCCACAGCAGAAGGCAAGGTAAAGCCTATCCACGCAGCGATTGCTCCCAGCCAGCCACGCTGCCCGAATCCCAAGGCCATGCCGACTTGGCTGCTTGCCGGGCCAGGCAAGAACTGGCACAGCGCTACCAGGTCAGAGTAGCTTTTGTCGTCGAGCCATTTGCGTCGGCCGACGAACTCCTCGCGGAAATAGCCCAAATGGGCTGCAGGCCCGCCAAAAGAGGTGAGACCAAGCTGGAAAAAGACCAGAAGAACTTCAAGCACACTGGCTTTTTGACGGGTCGTTGGCTGTGAAGGTGTACGCATGGTGATGGATTGTCCATCCATACGCTGAAATTTAGGAAAGCCTGCTTCAGGCCGTGGGCTGCGATTGGCGCTGCATCCTGCACGCCACCCAAGTGGCTGATGGATGCGCTGCAAGGGCATCCCCAAGCTGACACAATGGCGCCCCTTTGTTTGATAGGGCAGCTTTTAAAAAAAGAAGCTGCTAGCGCTAGTCAAAGAAGGCTTTGAGATAGATAAGTATCTGAAAAGCTTATTTCACAAGCGTTGGCAGCTCTTGTTTTTGGTGCTGCCAGTGTAGAGAGTTTTCAGAATGCAGATGCTTCCCCAGACCACCTTGGGCATTGACTTTGGCACGTCCAACTCCGCCATGGCGTGGCGCGCAGCCGGGCAGGCTGCGCAGTTGGTGCCCCTGGAGGGCAAGGCGGCTGCCATGCCCACGGCCTTGTTCTTCCACTACGAAGACCGCAGCACGCACTATGGGCGCGATGCCATGCAGCAGTATTTGGCGGGGGAAGAGGGGCGTTTGATGCGCTCGCTCAAAAGCCTGCTGGGCAGCAGCTTGCTGCAAGACAAAACCGCCGTGCACGGCAAGCTGGTGAGTTACCAAGACATCATCGCCATGTTCTTGCAGCATTTGGCGGCGCAAGCGCAGCAGCACATGGGCGGTCTGCCCGAGCGCGTGGTGCTGGGCCGTCCCGTGCATTTTGTCGATGGCAACCCCGAGCGCGACGCGCAGGCGCAGGCTTCGCTGGAAGCGGCGGCGCATACCGCAGGTTTCAAGGAAGTGGCCTTCCAGCTGGAGCCGATTGCGGCGGCGCTGGACTATGAGCAGCGCCTGAGCGCAGAAGCATGCATTTTGGTGGTGGACATCGGCGGCGGTACGTCCGACTTCACCGTGGTGCGCTTGGGCCCGCAGCACGCAGGCAAGCGTGATCGCACGCAAGACATTCTGGCCACCACGGGCGTGCACATTGGCGGCACAGACTTTGACTACAAGCTGAACGTGGCCGAAGTGCAGCCCTTGCTGGGCCTGGGCCACCACGGCCCCAGCGGGCGTGAGGTGCCCAGCCGTGTGTTTTATGACCTGTCCACCTGGCACCTGATTCAGTGGCTGTACACCGCCAAATCCATGCGCGAGGTGCAAGCCCTGCGCAGCGACTTTAGCGACCGCAACTTGCACGCCCGCCTGATGCGTGTGCTGGAAGCGCAGGCCGGGCACCGCCTGGCCGATGCGGTGGAGCAGGGCAAGATCACGGCATCAAGCACCGCTGCCGATGCACGGCTGGAGCTGGGCTGGATTGAGGCTGGTTTGGCCGCGCAAATCACCCCTGAAGGTTTGGCACAGCACCTGCAAGCGCAATTGGCGGATGTGGTGCAGTGTGCGCAGGAATGTGTGGCGAACGCCGGGCTGCGCAAGGAGCAGATTACGGCGCTGTATTTGACGGGGGGCTCGTCCGCGTTGCAGACGCTGCGCGATGCGCTGGCGGTGGCGTTCCTGGCTACGCCACAGGTGGAGGGGGACTTGTTTGGGGGCGTGGCTTCGGGCTTGGCTTACGCTTAAAACCATAGCTGCAAGCGCTGGATGGATAAGCGATACAGGTTAAAAAGGCTTGAAACCGTTTGGTAGGTTTCAAGCCTTTTTGGACGGGTGCTGTGTGGGGGAGGGCTGCGCCGGTTTGTCGCCCCGCCGTGCGAGACCTGGTCCCTGTAATCAAACGCGAAGCACAAGCGAAGAAGCAGCACAACCCAGGAAGCCGCAAGGCTTAAGCGTCTTCGCCCTCACGCTTGATCTCCAGCGCCCGGTCATACAAGGTGTTGCGGTTGCCGCCTGTAATCTCCGCGGTGAGCTTGACGGCCGTCTTGGTCGGCAACTCCGCCAGCAACAGCCGCAGCACCCGTTCGGCTTCGCCGTTTTCTTGCTGCACCTCTACCGGGTGCAAGACCACCACAAACTCACCTTTGCTGCGGTTGGCTTCGGCATCCAGCCAGGCCGCCACATCCACGGCAGCGTGCGTGGTGATTTGTTCAAATTGTTTGGTGATTTCACGCGCCAGCGTCACCTTACGCGCACCCAGCACGGCCAAGGCCTTGGCCATTTCCTGGATGCGGTGGGGCGCCTCCAGCAGCACGGTGCAGCGCGGCTCCGCAGCCAGCTTGTGCACGGCAGCTTGGCGCTCGGCGTTCTTGGTGGGCAAAAAGCCCGCAAATACAAAGCCGCCATCGGTGTGCCCGGGCGGCACACAGCCCGCCACGCTGATGGCACTGGTGATGCTGCTGGCGCCGGGCAGCGGCATGGAGCGCAGGCCTGCTGCGGTCAAGGCCGCGCACAGGCGCGCGCCGGGGTCGCTGACGCCGGGGGTGCCCGCATCGCTCACATACGCAATGCGCTGGCCTTGTTGCAGGCGGGCAATGATGCCGGCTGCGGCCTCTGCCTCGTTGTGCTGGTGCACGGCCAGCAGTTGGTGGCCGGGGCGCTCCAGCCCATAGCTGCGCAACATGCCTTGGGTGTGGCGCGTGTCTTCGCAGGCAATCGCATCCACCATTTGCAGCACATGCAGGCTGCGCAGCGAGATATCAGCCAGATTGCCGATGGGCGTAGCCACCACATACAGCACACCTTGCGGATAATTTTGGGAGGCAGCCGCGTCGCGTGCTGCTGTCAATGCCGAGGCGAAAGAGGCGCTCAATGTTCTTCCTTGGGAAAAAGCCACAACCAGACGTCAGCGGCACGACCACGGCACGTGGCCAAGCTGCTGAAGACCAAGCTTTGGCCTATCTGCAGGCGCGAGGCCTGCGTTTGCTTGCCCGCAATTATCGAACGCCCGGGCGCGGAGGGGGCGAGATCGACTTAATCCTGCAAGAAAGCAATGGCACGGTGGTGTTTGTGGAGGTGCGCAGCCGCAGCAGCACCGGCTTTGGCGGGGCGGGCGGCAGCATCAATGCGGCCAAGCGCCAGCGTGTGGTGCTGGCAGCCCAGCATTGGCTGCTGCAGCATGGGGCAGGGCAGGCATGCCGCTTTGATGCCGTATTGCTGAATGGCGCGCAACTCGAGTGGCTGCCTGCCGCGTTTGATGCGGGGTGAGGGCTGGTGCCATGGGTTACAGCACGTTGCAGGAACTTTGCCTGCAGGATGCACACCTATGCAGTGTTAACCGAACGCTACAAAAATCGATAAGGCACGCAGGTATCATTCCTACCCCATGCTTGAGCAACAAATCCAACAACACTTCATCGACAGTGCAGACTTGAAATACCAGTCTGCGCAGTCACTGAGCTTGCCAATTTCTGCGGCGGTGCAGGCCTTGCTGGCCTGTATTACCGGCGGCGGAAAAATCTTGGCCTGCGGCTCTGGTGCCTCTGCCAGCCAAGCACAGATGTTTGCCAGCCTGTGTGTGAGTGGCTTTGAACGCGATCGCCCTGAGCTGGCGGCTGTGGCCCTGACGTCAGACAGCGGGTTTCTGGGCTCGCTCTCGGGGGCTGCCAACTTGTCTAACCATTATGTGGCGCGGCAAGTGCGTGCTTTGGGGCAGGCCAGTGATGTGCTGCTGCTGATTTCGGTCAGTGGGCAAGAAAACAGCATGGTGGAGGCTGTGGATGCAGCGCATGAACGCGACATGATGGTGGTGGCGCTGACCGGCCACACCGGCGGTGCTTTGGCAGGTCGCATGCGCGAGACGGATGTGCTGATTTGTGTGCCGCATGAGCGTCCAGCACGCGTGCGCGAAGTGCACGATTTGGTGCTGAACTGCTTGTGCGATGGTGTGGATACCCAATTACTTGGCGAACAGGAGATGTAATGAAAGAGCAATGGCGTCGAACAGGTTGGGCCGTTGTGGCTGCAGCAATGCTGATGGGAGGCCTGACAGCGTGTGTGCCGTTGCTGGTGGGTGGGGGCGCAGTCACGACAGCGTTGGTGGCCTCGGACCGTCGCACTTCCGGTATGTACCTGGAAGACACACGCATTGAGCAAGCTGCAGCGTCGCAGATCCGTTCCGTGGTGAAGCAGGATGAACGCGTCAGCGTGACCAGTTTTAATCGCTTGGTGCTACTCACGGGGGAAGTGCGCTCTGCGGCTGTGAAGGCGGAGGTTGAGCGCACGGTAGCAGGCGTGGAGAATGTGCGCAGCGTGGTCAACGAGCTGGAGGTGGTGCCGTTTATCTCTTCCATCACCCAGCGCAGCAAAGATGCGTTCATCACCAGCAAGGTCAAGGCCAGCATTTTGGATGCCAAGGACTTGCAGGCCAACACCATCAAGGTGGTGACGGAGATGAATGTGGTGTATTTGATGGGCATTGTGACGCCCCGTGAAGCCAAGCGTGCGGCAGAAATTGCCCGCGGGGTGAACGATGTGCGCAAGGTGGTGCGGGTGTTTGAAAACGTCTCTGAAGAAGAGCTGGCGTCGTACCGCACACGCCAAGACGAGGCGCCTGTAGAGCAAGATCCTGCCGCGCAGAATTGATCACACTTAGTGTGCAAACCGCATAAAAAAATCCCGGCACTGACCGGGATTTTTTTATGCGAAAGCCGCAGCTAAAGCCCTACATGATGCGGAAGTGCTCGGTGCCGGCTGCAAGGTCAATGTTGTGCGCCCGCTTGCTATGCAGCTTGATTTGCAGGCGCAAATCGTTGACGGAGTCTGCATTGCGTAGCGCGTCTTCGTACATGACCGCGCCGCTCTCGTACAGGTCAAACAGCGACTGGTCAAAAGTCTGCATGCCCAGTTCACGGCTCTTTTTCATGATCTCCTTGATCTCCACCACATCACCCTTGGCAATCAGGTCAGAGATCAGTGGGGTGTTGAGCAGTACCTCCAGCGCCGCCACGCGCCCTGTGCCGCCTTCTTTGGGCAAGAGGCGCTGTGAAATCATGCCGCGCAGGTTGAGCGACAAGTCCATGAGCAGCTGCTCACGGCGCTCTTCCGGGAAAAAGTTGACGATGCGGTCCAGCGCTTGGTTGGCACTGTTGGCGTGCAAGGTGGCCAGGCACAAGTGACCGGTCTCCGAGAACACGATGGCGTGTTCCATGGTTTCACGGTCGCGGATTTCGCCCATCAGGATCACATCGGGCGCCTGGCGCAAAGAGTTTTTCAATGCCGCTTCCCAGCTGTCAGTATCCAGCCCCACTTCGCGCTGGGTGATGATGCAGTTTTTGTGCGGGTGCACAAACTCGATGGGGTCTTCCACCGTCACGATATGGCCTTGCGAGTGTTCGTTGCGCCAGTCCACCATGGCTGCCAGCGACGTGGATTTGCCCGAGCCCGTGGCGCCCACAAAGATGCACAGGCCCCGCTTGGTCATGGCCACTTCTTTGAGCACCTGGGGCAGGCCCATGCCGTCGATGGTGGGTATGTTGGCCGGAATGGTCCGCAGCACCATGCCAACACGGCCTTGCTGAATGAAGGCGTTCACGCGAAAACGGCCAATCCCTGCAGGCGAGATCGCAAAATTGCATTCCTTGGTGCGCTCAAACTCTGCGACTTGCTTGTCGCTCATGATGGAGCGCGCAAGCGACAAAGTATGTGCAGCCACCAAGGGCTGATCCATCAGGCGCGTGACCTTGCCGTCGACCTTGATGGCGGGCGGAAATTCTGCGGTGATGAACAAGTCACTGCCCTTGCGGGAGACCATGAGCTTGAGCAGATCGTTGATAAATTTACTGGCCTGATCGCGTTCCATATTGCTCTTTCCAAATACCTGTAGGGGCTCAACCGGGGAAGTTTTCCGGTGACTTGGCCTTGCTGCGTGCCTCTGCCGCGCTGATGAGGTTGCGGCGCACCAAATCCGTCAGGTTCTGGTCCAGCGTCTGCATGCCCACATTGCTGCTGGTCTGGATGGTCGAATACATCTGTGCCACTTTGCCTTCGCGAATCAGGTTGCGGATGGCGCTGGTGCCAATCATGATCTCGTGCGCTGCAACGCGGCCATTGCCATCTTTGGTTTTGCACAGGGTCTGCGAAATCACTGCCTGCAGCGACTCCGACAGCATGGCGCGCACCATTTCTTTTTCTTCGGCAGGGAAGACGTCGATGATACGGTCGATGGTTTTGGCAGCGCTGGAGGTGTGCAGCGTGCCAAACACCAAGTGGCCGGTTTCTGCGGCGGTCATCGCCAGGCGTATGGTTTCCAGGTCACGCATTTCACCCACCAAGATGCAGTCGGGGTCTTCACGCAGTGCAGAGCGCAAGGCAGCGGCAAATGAATGGGTCATGGGCCCCACTTCACGCTGGTTGACCAGGCATTTTTTGGAGTCGTGTACAAATTCGATGGGGTCTTCCACCGTCAGGATGTGGCCATGGTCGTTGTGGTTGAGATAGTCCACCATGGCGGCCAGGGTGGTCGATTTACCCGATCCCGTGGGGCCGGTGACGAGCACCAAGCCGCGTGGTTTCATGGCCAGTTCCGCAAAAATTTTGGGCGCGTTCAAGTCTTCAAGCGTCAAAACTTTGCTGGGAATGGTACGGAAAACAGCTGCTGCGCCGCGGTATTGGTTGAAAGCGTTGACACGAAAACGTGCCAGGCCTGCAATCTCGAAGGAGAAGTCGACCTCCAGGTTTTCTTCATAGGCCTTGCGCTGGCCGTCGTTCATGATGTCGTAGACCATGGCGTGCACGGCTTTGTGATCCAGTGGCTCTACATTGATGCGGCGCACATCACCGTGCACCCGAATCATGGGAGGCAGACCTGCGGAGAGGTGCAGGTCGGACGCCTTGTTCTTAACGCTAAAAGCCAGCAGGGTGGTGATGTCCACAACAGATCTCCCTCTCGAATGCCACCTCAATGCAGTGCCTCTTGAGGGCAACTTGATGGAAGTAGCTGGTTGGTTTGGTACGCTTCGAAAGATTATGACCACGATTGCCAGCAAGCTCCAAAGCGTTCGCGCTCAGATTACCGATGCATGTCAAAAGTGCGGCAGGCAGCCCACAGAAGTGACTTTGCTGGCGGTATCCAAAACATTTCCCGCAGAGGCGGTGCGCGAGGCCGCCTTGGCGGGGCAGCGCGCATTTGGCGAAAACTACATCCAGGAAGGGGTGGAAAAAATCGCCGCCGTGCAGGCAATGCCCGATGTACCTCCTTTGCAGTGGCACTGCATTGGCCCGATTCAAAGCAACAAGACCAAACTGGTCGCCCAGCACTTTGACTGGGTGCATACCGTGGATCGCGAAAAAATTGCCCAGCGGCTGGATGCACAGCGGCCTGAGCATTTGGCACCGCTGCAAGTGTGCATTCAGGTGAATGTGGATGGTGGGGAGACCAAATCGGGCTGCTCCCCCGAGGAGGCGCTGGCGCTGGCGCAGTGCATTGCGGCGCTGCCCAGACTGCAACTGCGCGGGGTGATGAGTATTCCTGATCCGCAACCCTCACACGATGCCATGCTGGCCGTCCACCGCAAGGTGGTGGCCGTGTTTGACCGTATTCGCGCTGCGGGGATCGTGGGGTTGGAGCAGTGGGATACGGTGAGCTTGGGCATGACTGCAGATATGCAGATGGCGATTGCCGCAGGCAGCACCATGGTGCGTGTGGGCAGTGGTATTTTTGGAGCCCGCGACTACAGCAGCCAGGCCTGAGGCTGCAGGTGTCCAGCCTGAGAAACGGTCTTTGATATGGCACAAGCGGCATACGCATCGACATACGCATCGGCATATGCGGGGTATACCAAAGTCACGAGCTTGCTCGCGCTGCAAAAAGTGCCGTGCTAAGCTGATTTTTATAGCAAACAGGCCGCATCGCGGCCTTATTAAATTTTGGAGAAACCATGCCTGGACTTTTGCCCGATATCGATCCCGATGGACTGCTGGAATTCTCGGTGGTCTACACCGACCGCGCGCTCAACCACATGTCCAAACGCTTTACCGGCGTAGTGCAAGACATTCTGGGCACGCTCAAAGAGGTCTACCATGCCCACACGGCTGTGCTGGTGCCGGGCAGCGGCACCTTCGGCATGGAGGCCGTGGCGCGCCAGTTCGCCAACGGGCAGAAGGTGCTGATCGTGCGCAACGGCTGGTTCAGCTACCGCTGGACGCAGATTTTTGAGGTCGGCAACTTCGGCTTGGGCGGCGGTGCGGTGGTCTGCAAGGCGCGCAAGCAAGGTGCCGGCAGCCACGACCCGTGGGCGCCATGCGCCGCGCAAGACGTGGCTGCGACCATCCGCGCCGAAAAGCCCAAGGTGGTGTTTGCCCCGCACGTGGAAACCGCCAGCGGCATCTTGCTGCCCGACGACTACATCCGCACCATCAGCGATGCGGCACACGAGGTGGGTGCCCTGATGGTGCTGGACTGCGTGGCCTCCGGCGCGATGTGGGTGGACATGGTCAAGACCGGTGTGGACGTGCTGATCAGCGCGCCGCAAAAGGGCTGGAGCAGCTCGCCTTGCTGCGCCATGGTGATGCTGTCCGAACGCGCCCGCCAGGCCATCGACGGCACGCAAAGCTCCAGCTTCTCCTGCGACCTGAAGAAGTGGATGCAGATTGCCGAGGGCTACGAGAAGGGCCAGCACGCCTACCACACCACCATGCCGACCGATGCGCTGGTGCGCCTGCGCGACGTGATGCTGGAGACCCGCGCCTATGGGTTCGACAAGGTGCGCCAGGAGCAGATCGAGCTGGGCACCAAGGTGCGTGCGCTGCTGGAGTCACGCGGCTTTCCCAGCGTGGCCGCCGAAGGCTTCAAGGCCCCCGGCGTGGTGGTCAGCTACACCACCGATCCGGGCATCCAAAGCGGCAAGAAGTTCCTGGAGGTGGGCTTGCAGACCGCGTCCGGTGTGCCCCTGCAGTGCGATGAAGGTGCGGACTTCCAGACCTTCCGCATCGGGCTGTTTGGACTGGAAAAATGGCATAACGTGGATCGCACGGTGGGCCATGTGCGTGCTGCCCTCGATGCCATCGGTGTGGCACCTGCCAAGGCGTGATCCCTGGTTGATGATTGAATGAAAGCGTTCCGATGATGAAGCAATGGTTTGTTTTGGCTGCCGCCAGCGTGCTGGCACTGGGCAGCGTACACGCAGCACCTGAAACCACGGCCAGTGGTTTGGTCTATGAAGCGATCAAGGAGGGTAGCGGCGCCCAGCCCAAAGCCACCGATACCGTGCGGGTGCATTACCGCGGCTGGTTCCCCGAAAGCGGCAAAGAGTTTGACAGCTCCATCGCCCGTGGCCAGCCCATCGACTTTCCCCTGAATGGCGTCATTCCCTGCTGGACCGAAGGCGTGCAGAAAATGAAAGTGGGCGGCAAAGCCAAACTGACTTGCCCCGCCAGCATCGCCTACGGCAGCCGTGGTGCAGGTGGCGTGATTCCACCCAATGCCACGCTGAATTTTGAGGTGGAACTGCTGGGTGTGAAGGGTAAGTAATCCATAAAAAAGTAGCAGCTAGCGCAGGTTAAATATAGCTTTCGATGTGAAAACTATTGGAGATGCTGATTGGATAAGCGCTGGCAGCTATTTTTATGGAGATGGGGATGCAAAAAGGGAGGCGCGAGTCCTCCCTTTTTAATGGCTTGAGTTCAGAGTTAGAACTCGTAAGTACCGGAAACCCACAGGCGGCGGCCTTCTTGTGGGTTGCGATAGCGGTTGCTGTAAGCAGTAGTCATAGCGCCACGGTTGATGTACTGATACGAGCCATAGTCAACAAAGTTTTTGTTAAACAAGTTGTAGATGGCTGCGTTGAAGGTCAGTTGTTTGCTTGGCTTGTAACTTCCGCCAATGTGGAATTGCGTAAAGGCTTTGTAGTCGCCCAAGGCTTGTGCCGCAGCCGCAGTTGCGGCATCGGAAGAATTTGGGTTGCCACGGTATCTCTCGCTGCGGTATTCAGCACGGGCCCATGCACTCCATTGCGTAGAAGGCTTCCAGTCAAAACGTAAGTTGAATGCATGCTTGGGTGTGTCAGTCAGCGGCTCTCCCTTGTTTTCCCCACTCTTTTGCTCGCTTTCGGTGTAGGTGTAGTTGGCACTGGAGCTCCAAGCGGAGTTGATGACATAGCGTCCATTCAGCTCAATACCACGCGTAACGGCTTCATCAATGTTGATCGACTGGCCGAACTCTGCAATGGTTGGCCAGTTACCTACGTTGATACAGTTGGGCTGGTTGGGCAAGGTTGTATAAGTACAGTTCGGGCGTGGATCGCCTGAAGCGATCTTGTCTTTAAACTCGTTGTTAAAGAGCGTGATACCGCCGGAGAAGCGCTGCGCATCGTCGAATTGGAAACTCAATTCAGTGCTGCGGCTTGTTTCTGGCGTCAGGTCTGGGTTGCCGATCAGCGGCAATGCGCCTTGTCTTCCGAATCCATTGATACCTGGCGACAACTGTTCTACGCGAGGAGTTTTGTAGCCTTCGCTGACACCACCTTTAACCGTCCAGAAAGAGTTCGCCTTCCACGCACCGTAAATGCGTGGGCTGAAGTGGCTGCCGAATTCGCTGTGGTGGTCATAACGGCCACCCAAGGTCAACTTGAAGCTGTCGGTCAAGCTCCATTCGTCCTCGGCAAACAATGCGTGCTGCTTAAAATTCCACTTGCCAGTGGTCGAGACACCATCGATCATTTCCACTTGCATGTACTGGCCACCTAAGGTTGTCAAATGATTGCCCAAAGGCATGACTACCTTGGAGTCCAACACTTTGCTAGTGGTTTCCAGTTGACGCGGCAAGCCACCGCCCGACAGTCCAGCGCCAGTCAGCGTCGTTGGATTGATTCGGCCAATGGTTTCTGTTTTGTTTTCCATGTAGCTGGTATCCCACACCCCAAAGGCGTAGCGGCCAGTGTGCGAGAGCGACCATTGGTCACGGTTGTACTTCTGTTCTTGGGTGTAACCGCCCGCAGCACCCAACGTGCCCATCTGGCCCTTGGAGTTGTCGTAACGCTGGCGGCCAGACTCCACATCCAAAATGATGTCGTGCTGGCGATTGGGTGTCAGGGACAGGCGAACGCCCAACGTATTGATCTCAGACTTGACCGGGTTGGCTGCCATTCCGGGCGTCACTTCTGCACCCAGGTCATCTAAGTAAGTGATGTCGGCGGATTCGCGGTTGGCATTGCTACCGCGCAAGGCTAAGCCGAGCACATCTTGCTTAATAGGGCCGCTGAGGTAGAACTTGCCGCCATACGTATCACCAAAAGAGGACTCTTCTTGGAGTGAGCCGTCCAACGTGATGGAGCCCCCCCAGGTCTTGCTGACCTTGCGGGTGATGATGTTGATCACGCCGCCCATGGCATCGGAGCCGTACAGCGTGGACATAGGGCCACGAATGACTTCAATACGCTCAATTGCTGAAACGGGAGGAATGAAGCTGGTTTGTGTGCCGCCAAAGTCGTTGGGCGTAACGTTGCCAGCGGCATTCTGGCGACGGCCATCAATCAGGATCAGTGTGTAATCCGCTCCCATACCGCGAATGCTGATGTTCGGGCCACCGGTTTTATCGGTTCCCGCTCCGACATCTACACCTTCCACGTCTTCCAGTGCCTGCGCCAAGTTGCTGACACGCTTTTCTTCCAGCTGTTTGCGGGTGATAACGGTAATAGACGCAGGCGCTTCCTTGATGTCTTGCTCAAAACCCGAAGCGGAAACCACCACTTCGGACAGTGTTTGGCTGGCTTCTTGTGCGGCAGCAGATGCGCAAGCTGCCGCAGCCACAGCGAGCAGCGTAGGCTTGATGGAGAACACAGGTGATTTTTTAGACATGGCAAAACCTGCCAGCAGTGCTGGCATTCAGACAGGTTAGAAAACGGTGAAGAGCCGCAGCCGCCGTATCGTGGGCATGGGGGCTGCGATGTCCTTGTTATGAATTTTTGGGTGGACGTGAAGTGCACTGATTATTGCACTTCGTAATGCTACTTATTCTCATTAACTTGAACTTCTGTGCAGTTTGTAGCGCAAAACAAACGCGCGGAGGGGAGCGCGCATTGCTGTGTGGTGTGCCTGCCCGTTTTGCTTCGGCGGTGTTTTCTGGCCACTGCGTAGCTTGCATGAGTGAACCGCCCAGTGCGCTGGGGGCGGTCGGCCGTTACATATACCGAAACTGGAGTGCAAGCAATAATGTGCACCGCAGCCAAGCTGCTGGGGCGCGGCCTGCTCCTGTTTTTTGGGATGGCTGTTTGCCTTGGCCCAGCTTGCGCATCGTATGCAGCTGGCGCAGCAGGCGATGTGCAAGACCAGCAGGTGGAGCGCACGCTAATCGGTACCGTACCCTGCGCCGGGTGTTGAAGCAGACGAAAGTCGGCGCGTTTTACGCTGCGCCTTCGGCCTTGCTGTCCTCCGCGTTGTCTTGCTCGGCGACGGCTTGTTCATCAGCCAGCAAATGCGTGCCAATTTGCTTCCAGGCTTTGGCGGCATCGTGCTCTCCGGCAAAGTGGTGGCAGCTGGCTGCCGTCATGGCGATGCGGCCATTTTCGGGCGCTAGGTCAAACGCCAGCTCGCATTGTGCGGCGGCGTTGCTCCACATCACCAGGGCGTTGCTGGATTCTTGTTTTTGCAGCGCGTAGGCCTCGGCCATCCAGGCCTGTGCCAGCCGGAAGGCCGCTTGAGCATCGCCGCCATCGAGCTGGTGGGCGTGGAAGAAATGCTTGCCCGCCTGCTGCCACAGGGCGCGTGCTTGCTGAAAATCTACCGTGGCGGCTTGCTGGGCCTGCGCGACCAAGGTGTTGCCTGCTTGCAGGTGTTCTTCAAAGCTCAGTTCAGTCATAAGGTGGGCGCAACCATCTGCATAAAACCGGCATTGTGGCGCGGAGCCGGAAACAAAGGGGCGTGGCGGCCTTTTTACAGCGGCAGCCAGCGTCGCCAAAAATGGATGCGACTGGGGGCCGGTGGTGCATGGGCGCCAAATTGCTGCAAAAGTCTTTGCAGGTCTGCGCGCTGTTGCTGCTGTGCAGCTTGCAGTGGCGTGATGCTCCCCAGTTCGGCGGGCAGATTGGCGTCGGCCCCATGCTCGAGCAGCGCGCACACCACATCAGCATGACCGTTCAAGATGCTGATGACCAAGGCGGACATCATCGCCTCGGGGTGCTGGTAGTTCACATCCACCCCTTCACGCAGGTGAAAGCGCACGCAGTCCACATCGCCGCGCTCTGCGGCGTAGTACATGTCTTTCCAATCACCCCCAGCACTGGCCATGGCGCCTCCCAGCAAATAGCGAATGCCTCACTGTAGAGCAGGGCCTTGGGGGGCGAAAACTGGGTTTTTGCCCATGCAGTCCCATGGCGAAAAACTGTGCCGAATGGGTCGTGCGCAAAAACGGCTTGCACAGCAAAAGCGAACGGCTGAAAGAAAAACGCCTGCAAAGAACTTTTCATCACGATCATTGCGCGGCCGTGCAGGCTGCAAAAAAACCAGTGATGCCTCACGTCTTCGATGGCGATTGCACCGCTCTGCAGCCTGGCGGTTTGCGCACTAGGATGGCTGTTTTACGGGTTAACCCTGAATTGCCTTCAGTCAGACGGAAAGTACAGCGTGAGCATCATTCTTCAAACCCCGGTGACAGGCCCTGCCGCATGGCGCGGTGACGACTTGGCGGGCGACACGACATGGATTCACCACCTCAGCGCGCAAGCCATTGCTGCGCTGGATGCGGCCTTGGCCCATTTGCAGCAGCAGGGCTTGGCGTTTCCCCACTTCACGCAAGCGAACTTTCCGCTGCCCGCGTTTTTCCGGGCCGAGCTGGCGCAACACGCAGATACGCTGGAAAACGGCCGCGGTTTTGTCCTGCTGCGTGGCTTGCCCGTAGCGCGCTATAGCGATGAGCAGATCAGCGCCATCTACTACGGCGTTGGCCTGCACCTGGGCCAGCCTGTGCGGCAAAACCCGCGCGGTGACCTGCTGGGGCTGGTGATGAATGTGGGTGACAAAACGCAAAAAACCACCCGCGTGTACGAAACTAACAGCTACCTGCCCTACCACACCGACCCTTCCGACGTGGTGGGCCTGCTGTGCGTGCGCAAAGCCAAAGAGGGGGGCCTCTCCAGCTTGGTGAGTGTGGGTGCCATCTACAACGAAATTTTGCGTACCCATCCAGAGTTGCTGGGCCTGTACTACCGTCAGTGGTACTGCGCCCACCTGTGCGAAACCGGTACCGAGCCGGGCCTGACCCCGATCTTCAGCTACCACCAAGGCAAGCTCACGTGCCGTTACCTGCGCCAGTACCTCGAGCTGGGCCACGAAATGCGCAACCTGCCGCTCACCCCTGTAGAAGTGCAGGCGCTGGATGTGTTCGACCACGCCATGCACATGCCTGCGTTGCGGCTGGACATGATGCTGGAGCCTGGCGACATGCAGTTTGCCAACAACTACGCGGTGCTGCATTCGCGCAATGGGTTTGAAGACCATGACGCGCCGCAGCAGCGCCGCAAGCTGCTGCGCCTGTGGCTGAAGATGCCGAATGCGCGAGCGCTGGCCCCCGAGTTCCCGGGGCGCAATGGGTTCGCGGCACCGGCAGCATATAAATAAAAAAGAGAGCAGCTAGCGCTTTTTGTGAGAGGCTTTCAGAATCTATAAATGCTGAAAGCCTCTTTGCATATGCGCTAACTGCTCTCTTTTTAATGGGGTGCGATGTGATGGATGCTGGGTAGTGATGAGCTGCATCGAACGCATCGACCGCGTTGAATGTTTACTGCACTGGCACCAGCAGAGCGGGCATTCCGAACTCTTGCAGCTTGGCATCGCTGCGTTGGAAGTACTGCGACCAGAAATCTTTCAGTGCAGCCATGGTCTTCGGGTCGCGGTAGATGCCGCTGTCTTTGGCAAAGCCTTTGCTGTTGGCGTCTTGCACCAGACCAGCACCTAGTACAAATACGCGTGCTCCAGCCAAGTCCGCCAGCATGCCTGCAGACGCTGCTTTTTGCAGCTCTGTGTTGGCGTTGAGTGAACGCACGTTGCGGTTGGCGTAGAAGCTGCTGACGCCAGAGTTCTCCAGCATGTCAGAGACCAAGAACAAAATCTTGGAAGGCGCGGGCGACTGGTTGATGCGCGCAGACATCTCTTTGACGCTGGCCATCACATCGGACTTGGCATAGTCCGCACTGATACCGGCCATGGCTTGCTGCAGCGCTGTGGCAGCTGCCTTGCGCACATAGTTTTGTTGGCCGGTCAGGCAAGCATCTAGACTGCGCAGCACTTTCACACCCACGCTGCTGCGTGTCGCTTCAGGCAGGGGTACCTCCAAGGTGCCGGCAGAGAGCAGTTCCAGATAACGCCCTTGGCCAAACGAGGAGAAGGTGGCAATCGAATAGGCCGTGCCCGGCTGGATCAGGCGGCCTGCGTTGTCCATGACGGATTTTTGCAAGCTGGCATCCAGCGGCGTAGTCTGGTCTAGCAAGATGAACACTTCACGCTCAGGCGCTGGCGCGGCCATGGGCAGCTTGTTGGCTGCGTAGCAACTGGGCACAGAGTTGATGGTGCTGGCCATACTCCAAGATGCCGCACCCCACAGGGCCGTGAAAATGCATGTTTTCAGCAAATTCATGACTCTTGCCTTAGAACAGGTCATTGACGACAGCTTGGTTGGCGGCGGCCTCACGTGCAGCCTTGCGCTCCTTCAGCCAGGACAGCAGTTCGGGGTCCTTGCGCATGCTGTCGGGCAGACTCAAGAAATATGCTTTCTCTGCTTCTGTGTCGTTGTTCATGGCCTGCATGGCAGCCAGTACATCGGCAACGGTCAGTGCTGGCGATGCCTGAGCTGCAACGGAAACTGCTGCGGGCGCTACAGATGCTACGGGCACTGGCACTGGCACAGCAGGTGGCACTTGGGCCGTAGTTGCAGCGATAGGGGTACGATCGGCAGCGATTGGGTCAAAGTTGATTTGGCTGTCTTCGCGGTCCTTGAGGCGTTGTTCGCGCAGGTAATCGTCAAAAGAGTTGCGCAATTCCAGTTTGGTGTGCGATTTGCTTTCAATGCGCTGTTGCAAATCCTTCAAACGGCCATTGACCATGTCACGCAGTGGGCGGAAGTAAGCTAAATAGTCTTCGTAGGTAGAAAAGCCGCCCAGGCCGTTAAACGCTTTTTGCGATTCGCGACCTGCAAATTCGTACTTGTAGCCTGCCCCCATACCCACGATTTGTGTGATCACAAAGATGAAGCCCAGCATGGCAAATGCAGCCAACCCTTCGCTGGAGACGGCATCCAGCGCTTCATTTTGCGCTTTGCTGTCCGCATCTTGCTGAGACGCTTGCACTTCGGTGGGTAGAACCATGGTGTCAAAGGGGTTGCCAGAACTTGCAGCCGCTTGTGCCTGCACGGTATGGCCCGTTGTTTCACGGATCAGCTCGCTTTCCATGTTTTTCACGCGCATGTAGGTGGACACCACGGCGATAAATGCAATCGCGATGATCGCAATAATGCCGCCGGCATAGCTGCCTACGTCGTGCGAATGCTTGCCCACGCGATTAATGGTTTGCTTGAAGTCTGGATCTTTGGAGTCCACCGATTGGTCCATATTCAAAGACACGGTGCTGACGGAATATTCATCGCTACCGCGTTCTTTGTAACGGGCGAAGCACGAACGCAGCAAGGAAGTGCGGTAGTACTGGTGACCAGCAAAGTGGGTCAGTGCCACTAAAATCACGCACAACACCAAAACGATGGCAAACATCAGCAAAGTGTGGGTGTTGGCACTGCCTTCACGGGCCATCCAAGAGCCCAACAGGTAAGAAAATCCCAAGCCTTCGGCAATCACCAGTACAACCAGCAGTGTCCACACAAAAAATGGTGTGGGCGAGCGGCCCAAATCAGCAGCCTTGCGCAAGTATTCAATACGCTGATTGAACATATCGCGTGTCATTAAATTCACAAAAGGCTTATAGCTGGCACACAGTTTTTCTTCAGAGCGCAACCAGCCGGGTGTTCCTTGGGTTTTATCTTTAGACAGGCGTGCAATATGTCCAATGACTGGGAATGTGACACAAAAATCAACTACCCATAATTTAAATCGATTGTTGGAAATATAAGCCATAAATACCAGTGCCACTGCCATCAGTGTACCTATGGCAACTATATTTTTTGTTATGAAATCTATAATGTTTTCCATTTTTATTCCTATTGTAATGTTTGATTATTTATTTTGCCAGGCGTGGTGAAAAATCTTTTTGGAAATAATCACCTTGGCCGGGGTAAATCAGATTCCCGCTGCTGGCAGTGGTTGCTTTTTGGTGTGGAATCAAGATGTCCATACACTGCACTGGCCCTGCAGAGAACACACGATAAAGCAGCCCATTTTTGCCCATATAGGCGTTGACTTCGGGTTTGCTAGTGAAATCTGCTCGTGCCTTGGCGTCACCTTGGTAGTCGCGATAGACCAGCAAATCAGGGTTGCGCGCAGGCACAGCGCCATCGCGCAAAACGGCTACGTGGTTGAGTGCCAGCAGGTGGCCGTTGACACTGGCCACCCAACTGCTGTCATAGACGCCGGGCAAGTAGTCCGTGGTGCGCAGCTTGTCGGTGCGCAGAGACTTCACGCCCCGCGCAACGCGTGGGCGGTCTTGCAAGCAACTAAGCAGGCCTGCGGCCTCATCGGCCTGAGCTGTCGAGATGATTGAAAAAGTGCTAGTGGGCGCTGTGCCTCCCAGTGCCAGCACCGCCGGGCGTCCGTTGACGGGCGTACCGCCAAAGTCCACTGCACCCGGTTTGATACTGGTGCGCGTTATGCCGACGGCGGGTACATGGGCAGTGCGTGCAGGCGTTGAGGGTGTAGCCAGCGTCACTGCGGGCGCAGCATGCGCTGATGGAGCGATGATGTGCGGGTGGGCGCTGATGGTGGATGACGGGGAGGTCACAGTCTTTTGGGCCGTGCTGTTTTTATCAGCTTGGGCTTTGCCTGCTGCGCGCGGTTTGGCCCTGCTGGTGCTCACCGTTTTTTGCTGCTCTGGCGTAGCTTCACGGTAGAACGCAGTGTTGGTGCTGCGGCCGCCAGAGAGGTAGTTGTCAAACGCGGTGTCGTCGCTCAAATCCAGAATTTCTACCCGGCGGTTGCGAGCACGGCCAGCTTCATCGATATTGTTGGCTATAGGGAGCGTCTCGCCGGCACCTTGGTAGAAGATTTGGCTGCGATCAAACCCTTGGCGGGCAAAAATTTCAGCCACTGCACGGGCGCGTGCTTCAGACAGTTGCGCGTTCTGTGCAGATGAACCCGTGTCATCGGTGTGCCCCACCAACAAAATGCGCATTTTTTGCGTACGTTCACGCGTGGCCGCTGCATTTTTTGGATCGGGTGACGGCATGTAGCTCTGGGCAATCGCTTTGAATGCTTCTGTACCGCTGGAAGTGAGTTTGGCGGAGCCGACTGCAAATTGCTCGCTGTTATCACGCACGGAAACACTCATCCCTTTTTTGCTGCTGTTTTTATCTGCCTGCACTTCATTGATATCGTCTACCTGCATATCAATTTGGTGTTGTTTGGCTATTTTGTATAAATCACAGCGGCGACGGTCAATATCATTTCCAATTAATCCGCCTAGCAAACCGCCTACGGCAGCGCCAACTACCATACCTGTTTTATCACCACCTAATACTTTTCCTAAAATAGTTCCGCCGACTACACCCACTGCTATACCAATATTTCTGGAATTATTAGAGCATGGGTCTTCGCTAGCGAAATTATCTTTAATGATATTTCCACCGCTTTGTGTGGTTTGGCAGCCTGTTGCGGTCAGTAAAATAGCTGTAGCAGCAGTAATTTTAATATGGCGAGATATATTATTTTTATAATAAATTTTTCGTGAATTCAGCGATTTATTGCTTGTCATTGCCATGTGATTTTTTAATGGTGATTTTTTTGTAATGTAACAAAAAAACTTAAAAATAACAACTTATTACCAAGAATTGATTGGTTTGTGTGTGAGCACTTGCAATTAATTGATGCTTAGATGGCTTTGCGTACGCATGACTTTCAGCATCGGCTCAAGCGCTAGCTCGAAAAAAATTATCTGTTTGGAAGGGGCTGCACGCAGCTGCTTCAGCAGCTGCAGGCTGGTGGGTGGATCAGGGTGTTGGGCCATACCGTGTGAAGCCCCAGGGGACGTGGCGGCGGCCTTGCTTCAAAACCGCCCTTATGCGCCTGCCTTACTCACGTGCGGTGCGATGCGGCCAGACCTTCCAGCAACTGGGCAAAAGGCATGGGTTTGGCAAACAGCCAGCCCTGTGCCAGGTGCACCCCGCGCTCGCGCAGATACTGGGCTTGTGCGGGGGTCTCGACCCCCTCGGCAATCATGGTCAGATTCAGCGACTTGGCCATTTCAATGATGTGCGGCGCCACCTGGCTGGAGGCGGAGTCTTGGCCCATGGTGTCGACGAAAGACTTGTCGATCTTCAGGTAATCCAGATCGAACTTTTCCAGATACGACAGGCTGGAGTAGCCGGTGCCAAAGTCATCAATCGCGACGTAGATGTCCAGCGACCGTATCTCGCTCAGGATGCGTTGGACTATGTCCGCTTTCATCAGGCCGCGCTCGGTGGCCTCCACCATCAGGTTGCCGGGGCGCGCACCAATTTGCTGGCGCAGGCGGGCCAGCTTTTCCACGGTGGCGTGCGACTCTAGATCGGCCGTCGACAAATTGATGGCAATGTGAAAGTCTGGGTAGCGTGCAAAAAAGTGCTGTGCATCGTGGCCCACCATCGCTATGACCTGCGCGGTGATGTCGCGGATCATGCCCGTTTCCTCGGCGGCCTTGATGAAGACATCCGGAGGCACCATCTCGCCGGTGGGGCGCAGCCAGCGGATCAGCGCTTCGGCACCCACCCACTGGCCAGTCTGCAAATCGACGATGGGCTGGTAGTGCAGCACGAACTCTTTGCGCTTCAACGCGACTTTGAGTTCCCCGGCCAAGGACAGTTGCTGCCGTGCCAGATGCAGCACGGCCAGCGCCAGCAGGGTGCCAGCGAGCACCCCGACAGGCACGAGGAGGGCGGCCATGCGGTACAGGCCTTCATCGACCTTCACCACGGGCACCGCCACATAGGAGGCAAATTCAAACTTGCCGGAGCGGCGGATAACCACAAAGTTGTCGTTGTCGACAAACTGCACCTGTTGCGCATTGCCCAGCCGCTCCAGCCACTGGGGCTCCCACTCCCCGCGGCTGACGATGACGCGCTGGGCCGACAGCGAATACAGCCCCAGCGACATGTGGGCATCATCGGTAAACACATCCAGAAAGGTTTTGGGCAGGATGATGACGACATAGCCTCTAGCTCGGGGTGCCAGGATCAAAAACGAGGAACCCGGCTGCGTCGGCAGTTCATGGGCTGACCACACCTTGGAGCCCAGGGGCGTGACAAACGTCGGCTCTCCCAGATAGATGTTGTGCCGCCCGAAGGCGGTGCACTGCAGCACATTGTCTTGCACATAGCCGACCGCTTGGATCTGGTCGGACTGCAGCTTCAGCGTACCCATCAGGCGCAGGCTTTCGAGCGAACAGGGGTCCGACATGCCAGCGCGTGCCAAGGTAGCAGTGATGCGTTCCATCTGCTCAATGCCCTCACTGCTTTTACGTAATACCTCCTTAGCGACCGAGGCAGTGAAATCAATCTGGTTGCTGAGATTGAGTTTCCAAGCCCAATAGATGGAAAACACAATGGGGAGGGCAACTGCCAGCAGGCCGGCACTTACGGCAATCCAGAGGGCCGTTCTTTTGCCTGTGCCTGGGACATGGCGTACTAAGCCGGTATCACCCATATAGCTCCTTGAAAACCTCTGCCACCGTGCCAGCAGCAGGAATGAAGGACTCGCGCAGTGCGCGAGCGGGCCAGCACCCACGAACCATTATGTGTAAATCAGGGCGTACGCACTATCGCGCTTTCATGGATGCTGTGGACGGGCGGTTGGCGTCTGTATGGATTTTGAAAAACATAGCAATCAGCGTAAGTGGGTGCTGGCGATTTGGTCATTTTTATCCGTAAAAAAGGCTTTGCAGCACTGCATGGAATGCAGGGCAGCAAAGCCTGTGGCGCTGCGCGTAATCGCTTAAAAACGCGGCAAATCCGGGTGACTGATTTGCCCACCGCGCACCAGCATCTTGCCGTATTCGGCACAGCGGTTGTGGGTGGGAATGACCTTGCCGGGGTTGAGCAGCCCTGCGGGGTCAAACGCAGCTTTCAGCGCAAACATCTGCAGGTTCTCTTCGGTGGTGAACTGGGTGCACATGGAGTTGAGCTTTTCAATGCCCACGCCGTGCTCGCCCGTGACGGTGCCGCCCATGGCCACGCTGGTCTCCAGGATGTCGGCGCCGAACAGCTCGCAGCGGTGCAGCTCATCGGGGTCGTTCGCATCAAACAGGATCAGCGGGTGCAGATTGCCGTCGCCGGCGTGGAACACGTTGGCGCAGCGCAGCTGGTACTTCTTTTCCATCTCCTGGATGGCCAGCAGGATGTCGGCCAGGCGCTTGCGCGGGATGGTGGAGTCCATGCACATGTAGTCGGGGCTGATGCGGCCGCTGGCGGGGAAGGCGTTCTTGCGCCCGCTCCAGAAGCGCAGGCGTTCCTCCTCGCTCTGGCTCACGCTGATGGCCGTGGCGCCGGCGGCGCGCAGCACCTCGCTCATACGGGCGATCTCTTCCTCCACCTCCTCGGGCGTGCCATCGGATTCGCACAGCAAAATGGCTTCGGCCGTCAGGTCGTAGCCGGCTTTGACAAAGTCTTCCACGGCGGCGGTCATGGGCTTGTCCATCATCTCCAGCCCGGCGGGGATGATGCCGGCGGCAATCACGGCGGCCACGGCATCGCCGGCTTTGCGCATGTCGTCAAAGCTGGCCATGATGCAGCGCGCCAGCTGGGGCTTGGGGATGAGTTTCACGGTGACTTCGGTCACCACGGCCAGCATGCCTTCGCTGCCGATCATGGCGGCCAGCAGGTCGTAGCCGGGGGCGTCCAGCGCATTCGAGCCGAATTCGACCGGGTCGCCCTCGATGGTGAAGCCTTTGACCTTGAGGATGTTGTGCACCGTCAAGCCGTATTTCAGGCAGTGCACGCCGCCAGAGTTTTCGGCCACGTTGCCGCCGATGGTGCAGGCAATCTGGCTGCTGGGGTCTGGGGCGTAGTACAGGTTAAAGGGGGCGGCAGCCTCGCTGATGGCCAGATTGCGCACGCCGCATTGCACGACCGCGGTGCGGCTGTAGGCGTCGACGTCAAGAATCTGGTTGAACTTGGCCAGCGACAGCGTCACGCCCATGGCATGGGGCATGGCGCCGCCGGACAGGCCGGTGCCCGCGCCGCGTGCCACCACGGGCACGTTGATGGCGTGGCAGGCTTTGAGCACGGCTTGCACCTGCACATAGGTTTCGGGCAGGCAGACCACCAGCGGGCGCTGGCGGTAGGCGGTCAGGCCGTCGCACTCATAGGGGGTGGTGTCTTCGGCGTTCCACAGCAGGGCATGGTCAGGCACATGCTGGGACAGGGCTTGCACCACCTCGGCTTGGCGGGCAGCACGTTCGGAAAGGCTGGCGGTTGTCATGGGCAATGACTGTAGGGCAAGCCTGGGCGGTGCGCTGTGATTTTTCTTGCAAGCCTGTGTGAAAGCGCCACGCTGGTGGCGCAGGATGCAATTAAAAAAATAGCTGTTAACGCAGGCGTTATAAGCGTTAGCAGCTGTTTTTGCTTACATGGTTTGCGCCACCCATTCGGCGAAGGCTTTGCATTCCCAGCGGTCCATGGTGCCGGTACGCCAGCACAGGTAGTGGGCGTGGGGGCTGGGGATTTCCAGGTCAAACAGGCGCACCAGGGTGCCGTTATCCAGCCAGGGGGCACCTAGCTTGAGGCGCACGGGGGCCACGCCCATGCCTGCGGCTGCGGCGTCGCACAGCAGGCCCACGTCGTTGAATTGCGAGCCCTCGGTGGGTTCGGCCCAGTCCAGCCCGGCGGCGAGGAACCACGGGCGCCACGACTCCAGCGGGCTGCGCAGCAGGGGCAGCTCTTGCAGGTCTTCGGGTTTGGTGATGGGGCCGTGCTGGCGCAAAAAGGCGGGTGAGGCGACGGGTGTGTACACATCGCGCGCGATTTCCAGGTGCTCCACGTCGGCGTAGTGGCCCACGCCGTAGCGCACCATCAGGTCGGCATCTTCGGCCACCACGTCCAGCAGCGGGATGGCGACTTGCAGCGTCAGATCAATTTCGGGGTGCGCCTCGGTGAACTGCGCCAGCCGCGGAATCAGCATGCAGCGCGCAAAAGTGGGTGTGACGGCAATTTTCAGGCGGGTGCGGCCGCTGGCCACCGGGTGGTTGGGAAAGCATTGCAGCGCGCCCAGGCCTTCGCGCACTTGCTGCAGGTACTTTTGCCCGTCGGTGGTCAGCGAAAAGTCGGTGCGGCCAAACAGCTGGGTGCCCAGCACCTGTTCCAGCTGGCGCACGCGGTGGCTGACGGCGCTGGGCGTGACGCTGAGCTCTTCGGCCGTCAGCGTCACGCTGCGCAGGCGCGCCAGGGCTTCAAAGGTCAGCAGACATTGAATGGGGGGAATGCGCCGCGCCGATCTGCTGTCAAAAAAACGGGTGGGGCGTTGGCCGTTGTTGCGTGGAGTTGACATGTTCGGTACCGCGGGCGGTGTGGAGGTGCTTAGGATGCTCTGTTTTTAGAAGCTGCTAGCGCTTGTTATTACTTATTTTCAGTATGTAATCAATGCGAAAACAAGAATCAAAGAGCGCTAGCTGCTTTTAATTGAAGAGCAGTGCCGTTTAGCGGAAGACCACCGTTTTGTGACCGTTCAAGATCACGCGGCGCTCGCTGTGCCACTTCACGGCACGCGCCAGCACCTGGCTTTCGGTGTCCTGGCCACGGGTGGTGAGGTCTTCCACGGTGTCGGTGTGGTCAGCGCGGGCCACGTCCTGCTCAATGATCGGGCCTTCGTCCAGGTCTGCGGTCACGTAGTGAGCGGTCGCTCCAATCAGTTTTACGCCACGGTCGTGCGCCTGGTAGTAGGGCTTGGCACCCTTGAAGCTGGGCAGGAAACTATGGTGAATGTTGATGGCACGTCCCGATAGTTTTTGACACAAGTCATTAGAAAGTACTTGCATATAGCGGGCCAGTACCACTAGCTCTGCGCCTTCCGCCTCGATAATCTCGAACTGCTTGGCTTCGGCCTGTGCTTTGGTGGCAGCAGTCACTGGGATGTGGTGGAACGGGATGTTGTGGCTGGCCGCGAGTTGGTAGAAGTCGCGGTGGTTGCTGATGATGGCCTTGATGTCGATCGGCAACTGGCCTGAACTCCAGCGGAACAGCAAGTCGTTGAGGCAGTGGCCCTGGCGGCTGACCATAAGCACGGTCTTCATGCGCTCGGCATTGGAATGCAGGCTCCACTTCATGTCATACGTTGCAGCCAGCGTGGCGGTGGCTGCTTTCAGCGCAGCAATGTCGGAGCTTTCGCAGGCGAATTGCACGCGCATGAAGAACAGGCCGGTGGCGCTGTCGTTGTATTGGGAAGCTTCTTCGATATTGGCGCCTTGCTCCAGCAGGAATCCGGAGACGGCATGCACCAGGCCACGGCGGTCAGGGCAAGAAAGAGTAAGGATATAGGCTTGGGTCATAGCACAGCGATTGTCGCAGCATGGCCGGGGGCTAGAGGGAATTGAGGAAATACATGCAACAAGAGGACGCTGTCCCACGCTTGGCGCCTTTACGTGCATTGCTGCTGTATCTGGTGACTGGCTTGCTGTGGTTTGGTGCGGGCGACTTCATCATGCCGCTGCTGGTAGAAGACCGGGATCTGTACATCACGCTGCAACAAGCACAAGACTATATTTTTGTGGTTGCCTCTGGCTGCCTGGCGGGATGGTTGGTGCGGCGCACCATGCGTGCGGAGCAGTACCGTTTGGCTGCGCGCCAGGAGCTGGTCAAAAGCGAAGAGCAGCTGCGTTTGGCCTTGGATGGCAGCGGCAGCGGGATGTGGGACTGGGACATGGTGCGCAAATGCCATACCTTTTCGCAAGGCATGGCCAGCATCCTGCGTTACCAAGGCGATGACTTTGGCCGGGACTTCCATTTCCGTGCCCGTCTGCACCCCGAAGACCGTGCTGCAGTCGGTGCCGAGGTGCGCATGGCGCTGCGGACGGGCAAACCGTTTGTGGTCACAGCGCGCTTGCAAGGCTTTGATGGTGAATACCGCTGGTATGAGGCACGCGGCACGCGCCATGTGGATGACAGTGGCAAGCTGGTGCGTTTTTCCGGGATTATTTCGGACAAAACCCAGCAGCGCCAAGAAGAAGAGCGCTTGCGCTTGGCCGCCACCGTGGTGGACAACACGGCCGAAGGCATTGTGGTGACGGATGCGTACAGCAATATTTTGTCGACCAATGCGGCGTTTTCACGGCTTTTGGGCTATGAATCTTCTGAGTTGCTGGGCAAGCGCCCCTCGGCCTTCAAGTCGGGGCGGCACGACAAAGCGTTTTATGACGAAATGTGGTCCAGCCTGCACCTCACCGGGCACTGGCGTGGAGAGATCTGGAACAAGCGCAAGAACGGCGAGATTTTTCCCGAGCGCATGTCGCTGAGCGCCGTCAAGGACGAGCACGGCAGAACCACCCATTACGTGTGCATGTTCACCGACATCTCCCAGGAGAAGCAGCGTGAGGAGCAGTTGCAGTTTCTGGCACACCGCGACGCGTTGACGGGCCTGTCCAATCGCGCTTGGTTCAGCCAGGAGCTGGCGCGCTCCGTGGAAGTGGCGCAAGTGCGCAGTGAAAAGATGGCGGTCATCTTGCTGAACCTGGACCGTTTTAAGGACGTGAACGACAGCTACGGCCACGCCGTCGGTGATGAGGTGTTGCGCCACATTGCCCGCCAGGTTCAATCCGGATTGCGCCCGGGCGATTTGATTGCACGTATGGCGGGAGATGAAATTGTGGTACTGGCGCGCCAGTTGACGTCTTGCGAAGATGCCTCGGATATTGCGGAGCGCTTGATCCATGCGGCGGCCCAGCCCTGGAAGTCGCCAGATGGCTTTGCGGTGGTGGTGAGTGTGAGCGCTGGAATCTGTTGCTATCCGCAGCACGCGCAGACGGCGGCACTGCTGGTGCAGGGTGCGCATGCCGCGGTGTATGGCGCCAAGCAAGGCAAGGGCGGCAGTAATTTGTGGTGTTTCTTCAATGAAGACATGACGCAGGCTGCGCGTGAGCGGATTGCGCTGGAATCGCGCTTGCGCCATGCCTTGGCACAAGGGCATTTGCAGATGTTCTACCAGCCCCAAATTGATATTGCGACTGGCAATATTGTGGGCTGCGAGGCGTTGATGCGTTGGCTCGATCCCGTGGAGGGCATGATCTCCCCGGCGCGCTTCATCCCTGTGGCGGAGACTTCAGGGCTGATTGGCCCCTTGGGCGAATGGGCGCTGACCGAAGCCTGTCGCCAGGCGCAAGCGTGGAGCAGTCAAGGGCTGCCTGCGATTTCGATGGCAGTCAATGTCTCGCTGCACCAGTTTTTGCTCACCGACATCGTTGGCTGCACGCGCAAGGCGCTGGAGAGCTCGGGCTTCCCAGCGGTGTGCCTGGAGCTGGAGATCACCGAAAGCGCACTGGCAGAGCGCCCCGATGAAGCGTTGAATGTGTTGCGCAACCTCAAGAGCCTGGGTCTGCGCCTGGCAGTGGATGATTTTGGTACCGGTTATTCATCGCTGGCGCACCTCAAGCGCTTTCCGATTGACCTGCTCAAAATTGACCAAAGCTTTATCCGCGATATTCCCAACAGCCCCGACGACATGGCCATCAGCCATGCTGTGATTGCCATGGGCCAGAGCATGGGCATGGAAGTGCTGGCCGAAGGCGTGGAAACTGCTGCACAGCTGGAGTTTTTGCGCCAGCATGGCTGCAACCTTTACCAAGGCTATCTGTGTAGCAAGCCATTGCCGAGTGCGGAGTTCACACGTTTGCTGGAGCGGGAGCAGCACCGGCAGCAGCAAGTCGCTGGAGGCAATAAATACCTGTGACATCTGATGTGGTGCAGCACCTCGCCGGGTACAAAAAAAGAGGCCTTGGAGGCCTCTTTTTTGTGAAAGACAGAGTTTGATTAATGAATCAAGACAGGGTTTTGTGCCAGCTGTGCATAGCGCTCCAGCGTGTCTTCAACCTCTTCTTCGCTGGGAGAGTTACGCTGCCACTCCTGAATGACTTGCTGAAAGAGTTCAGCCCAAGACCCATCCAGATAGACCTCTTTGCCCGAGCGTTTGTCGACGATTTCAAAACCGTGGCGAGGCAGCGCGGGTGCGGGTGTTTCTCCGTCGGCCAGCATCACTTCTGTAGGCAAACCCAAATCAGGCTTGAGATGGAGCACCACAAAAGAATCCGAGTCATAAAGCATTTGCATGGTGGCCCTCCTTTCTTGTCTGCCTGACAGTGCCTGCGAAGTCATTAGATGAAGGCACTATCGACAGTTTCAAGCAGCATGACGAAATGCATGCCAGGCCAGTATTCCATGAATAGGCAAACCGTGTGCGGGCACCCCGTCAGTGGGGCTTAAGGGTTGCTGTGGGACGTGAGCTTTAGGTCCAGCTCATCGCGTCCGCCGTCTTCCACCATGCGAATGCGCACCGGCAGGTAACCCAGGCTGGGCGCAATCCACAAGGCCGATTGCACGCCCTCGGCATCATTGCTCTCGGAGTTGTGCTCCAGCTTGATGGCCGCCATGCGCCCTGCAGGCAAAGCGAGGTTTTCTGTGCCGCGCACCGTAAATGTCCAAGGGGCGACGCGGCTGGTACTGGCGGCTTGCACCGTGATGCGCGTGCCGGGTGGATAGGCCTTGGGCGCTGCAGCCAGCATGCCCGCTAGCTGAAAAAACACACTCATGCGGTCTTGCGTGCCCGGCACCAAGGGTGCGGGTTCGCTGCCACGGCTGAAGCGGATTTGGCCTGCTTGCGCATCAAATGTGGCGCTGTTTTCTTTGCGGCTGCGGTCCAAGAAGATCTCTGGGCGCAATCCGTTGGCATTGATCGTGCCCACACTGGCCTGACGGCGGCTGCCCAGTACCGGAATTTGCACTTCCTGCGAGGCTTCATAGCGCTGGCCTTGCGGCAGCCAGTCCAGCTGGGCCTTGGTTTGATAGGGCAGGTTTTTGAATTTGCCCTGCACCGTAAATTGCATGCGTGCCGCAGCGGGCGCTTTCCACGCCAGTGCGCTCGCCACCGGCTTGCCTTGCGCGTTACGCACTTCAATCGGCGCGGTGGTGGTTTGCGCGTGCAGCGCGCCTGCACTCAAGGCCAGCGACAATGCAAGGCCGCTGGGGGCGCTGCGCAGTGCAGCGCTCCACCGTAAAAAACGTGATGGCATAGGTGAACCTTAGAATTTGCGGGATTGCACCGTGGACGGTGTGCCAGTGCATGCCGTCCACCCCAGTTCTCCTATTTTGGCAGTAGCCCGCTGTGGCTGCTGCGGTATGGCCCTAGCGTCTACAACTCTTAGCCCATGAAACTTGCTACTTACAAAGATGGCTCCCGCGATGGACAACTGATCGTGGTGTCGCGTGACCTGCGCTTGGCCTGCTACGCCACCGGCATTGCTTCACGAATGCAGCAGGTCCTGGACGACTGGAGTTTTATGGCGCCCCAATTGCAGGACGTGTACACGCAGCTCAATGCGGGCAGAGCCAAGCATGTTTTCGCATTCGATGCCTCGCAGTGCATGGCACCGCTGCCGCGCAGCCATCAATGGCTGGAAGCGGCGGCCTATCCATCTCACCTGGCGTTGACGCAGCCGCAATGGCCGCTGAGTGTGACCGAGCCGACGATGCGCCAAGGCGCGGGCGATAGCTTGGTCGGCGCCTGTGATGAAGTGGTCTTGGGCAGCGCAGCCATGGGGATCGACTTTGGCGCGGGTTTGGCGGCGGTGACAGCGGATGTGCCCATGGGCGCGTCCGCAGAACAGGCGCTGTACGGCATTCGATTGCTGATGCTGAGCAACACTTTCAGCTTGCGCCAGCTCATGCCCAGCGCACCCGGCCATGCGTGGGGCAATGTGCAAAGCTGGCCTGCGGTGGGCTTGAGCCCAGTGGCCGTGACGGTCGATGAGCTGGGCGATGCGTGGCGCGGTGGCAAGGTGCATTTGCCCCTGCACACCAGCTGGAATGGGCGCAAGGTAGGCATGTGTGACGCGGGGGAAGATATGGCGTTTCACTTTGGCCAACTGATTGCGCACGCTGCCAAAACACGCACGGTGCATGCTGGCAGCATGGTGGGAACCGGGGTGGTGAGCAATGTGGGAGCCACCACCGGCAAAGCCTCCTCACGGCGCACCGATTGGCCCAAGGGCTATCACAGCATTGCTGAAAAGCGCGCGATGGAGTTGCAACAAAGCGATGTGGCCAGCACCGGCTATTTGCAGTTTGGCGACACGGTGCGCGTTGAAATGAAAAACAAAGACGGGCTCAGTATTTTTGGTTCCATCGAGCAAACCATTGTGTCCCCGTTGGGTGAGGGCAGCAGCGCGTCTTAAGCATCAAAATGCCTTCTGGCGCTTTCTGGGTAAGCGCTGGTAGCTCATTTTTTAGATGTTTCAGGGTTGCTGCTGTGAGCGCTGTTGGCGCGCATTGATATTGACGCCTTGGCTGTGCCCCTTGTACAGGGGTGCTGTCGCTGCTGATGCGTGTTGTGGTGTGTGGGCGTGTGCAGCTGCGCTCAGTCTTGGAGGACGAAATCCATCACGTCGCCGTTGGGCTCTTCCATGTGAATGCGCACCGGCGCATAGCCTTGTGTGGCGTCGAGCCACAGCAGCGCTTGTTCTGCCTCGCCAGCGGGTGGAATGCGCCGCAGGCGCAGTGTTGGTCTGGCTCCACCGGGCAAATCTAGTATTTCCGGCGCTTGTACTTCAAAGGTCCATATCTGCATGCGGCGTGAGCCCAGGGTGGGAACTTGCAGGCGTTGCCAGCGGCACGCAGGTCTGGCGTGCTGTGCAAGATTGCAGCCAGCTGCAAGAAAACACTCAGGCGGTCTTGTGTGCCGGGGCCAATCGGCGTTGTCGGTTGCAGGGGCGTGAACGACGCTTGCTGCGCCTCCCAGTCCAGTGTGACGGAGCGTTTTTTGGCAAAGCGGCGGTCGGTAAATTCCAGCGGCTGCAAGCCCAGGGGGGTTAGCAGTCCTTGGCTGGTTTGCTCCATGGAGCCTAAGAGGAACGCGCTGATGCGCTGCCGCGCTTGGTAGCGGTTCCCGTCGATGTGCCACTCCAGTTCTGCTTGGGCGTGGTATTGCATGCCTTTGACAAAACCTGCCACCTGAAAGCGTAGCAACTTGTGCTGCGCCAGCGTAGAGCCATCGGAGGGCAGCGCCAATGTGACGGGTGCGCCTGCTGCATCTTGGACATGCAGGCGCGGGCCGGTGTTTGGGCTGTGGGCGGCGGCAGCGCTGGCGGGGGGGGCTTCAGCCAGCAGCTCTTCAGCCTGTGGTGGTAGCGCCGCCTGCGCATCTGGAGCGTTGCTCGTGGTTGTCAGCGTCGTGGCGGGGGCTGACGATGGGGTATCCACTATCGGTTTTTTGGGGGGCGCCGAGGGTGCTTGTACGGGAGACGAAGGTGCTGGTGCCCTTGGCTTGGGTGGCGTCGGCGTCAGAGGGCGTACCACGGATGCAGGGGGGGCCGCTGGACGGGGTGGCGGCAGTGGAAGCCAGACCGCTTCCAGCACATTCGGGGTGTTTGCAGAAGATTGGGGGGTTGTCGCAGGCCCGAACCAGGGGCTGAACAGCAGCGCCCAGTGCGCCGCCGCCACCAGCGCAGTCATTCCCACCACAAGGCGCTTTGACATGGTGGTATCAATCCAAGGCCTGGTGCCTGCGCAGGGTCAGGCCCCCCATCGCCAGGCGGATGGCTGACCCGCAACTGCCGAGTGCAGAAAATGCCGGAACGCCCCAGAGGCGCATATTCCAGGCAAGCCAGCTCGGGCCAATGCCCCCAATGAAAGCACGCGCCCCCACGGCCAAAGATAGCAGCAGGCGCAGTGTTTGGGGGATATCTGTCGTCTTCATAGCTTTGAACCGCCGTGCCATACCGGCAGGCATGGAGATGTGGGATTTGCTTGCCAAGTCCATGCACTCTCGCATGGAGTCACCCAGGCGCAAGGGGTTGTTGCCACGGCGGGCCATTGAGCGCTCAACCGCGACTTCCCGAACAGCAACAACAGCGGCATGCAGCATAGGCCTCTCAGCGTGGGTCAATGCCATTCAGCATAAACCCTTCGAGGCAGTGTTGCGGGTTGCGGCGGGTGACACGGTGGCGGTGAATCAGCTGGGATACACCTGTACCCGGTTGCGCCCGGCATGCTTGGCGGCGTAAAGCATGTCATCGGCTTGTTTGAACACGGTGGTCTGGCTGGGGCTGCAGTGTGGCCAGTGCGAAACCCCCACCGAGATCGTAATGTGGCCGACCACAGGAAGCTCGGTGATTTCGGCCAGATGGCGCAAACGCTCTGCCACTTGCGCGGCATCTGCCAGTGAGGCTTTGGGCAGCAGCAGCAGAAACTCTTCGCCGCCGACCCGGCAAGGCACATCGTCTGCCCTGCAGACGTCGCGCATTTGTGCTGCCAGCTGCTTGAGCACCATGTCGCCCACGTCATGGCCGAAAGTGTCATTCACGTGTTTGAAGTGGTCGATATCGATCGCCACCACCGCAAACGGAATGTCATGGCTTGCAAAGCGGGCCAAAGCCGCATCGATGTGGCGGCGGTTGCCCAGCCCCGTCAAGTGATCGGTCGAGACGTCTTGGCGCAGCTGGCTCATGTTCTGGTGCAGCAGGCCCAGGCCAACCAGCATGGCTTTTTTCAGCTCTTGCGCTTCGTAGTACCACGATTGCACCGACTGAATGGTTTGGGCCGTGTCGGCGCGGTCCATGGTGTGGGCGCCATTGGCCAGTTGCCGCAAAGGCTGGGCAATACGCCGTGAGCCCCACCAGATCACAAGCAGCAGCACACAGGTCAGCGGCAGTGTTTTGTAGAGCATGGTGCGCATCAGCGTATCCAGAGGAGCCAATGTGGCCTGCTGAGGCCGCTGTGCGACGATGCCCCAGCCAGAGCTTGGCACTTGGGCAAAACCTGCCAGCATCGGGGTGCCTTGGCTGTTGTTTACGGCCGCATAGCCCGAGTCGCCTGAGATCACCCGGTCAATCACGGTATTGCCCGTGATGACCTGGCCCACACGCTCGGGGTGGGGGTGGTAGATGATGCGTTTGGACTTGTCCACCACGTACAGGTAGGAGCCATCCGCATAAAAATGCGTGCCCAACAGGCGGTTGAGCATGCTTTCTTGCTTCAGATAGATGCTGCCGCCGATGGCGCCCAGGTATTCGCCGCTGGGTGAAAAGATGGGGTGCGAGATGAAAACAATCAGGTTGCCTGCCGCAGACATAAAGGCCTGGCTAATGACGGTGCTGCGTGTGCGCAAGGACTCTTGCACGGCTGCGCTGTCAAGCATGCGGCCTTTGATCTGCAGTGCCTCCGGTGACGTTGCAAGGACGATGGCTTGCGGGTTGTAGATGGTCACCGAGTTAAAACTCTTGGTTTGCAAGCGCAAGCGTGTCGCTTCCTGCGTCAGCATGGGCTCATCCCCCATATGGGTTGCCAGCAGCTGGGCGGTGTAGCCCAACTGCTGCAGGGCTGACTGCAAAAAATCATCGGTGCTTTGGGCCAGCTTGCGGGCATAGGCCGCGTTGCTTTCCTGGGTGGTATCGATCAACTGCTGGCGTTGAACGGTGTAGCCCGCATAGAAAGTATTGGCAAAAGGCAGCAAAGCGCTGCACAGCGTCAGCACCAAAATCAGTCGGCGTAAATTCATAGCAACACAGCAGCGGCGCAGGCCTGCCGTCAACCCATCCAAAGCGATCTATCGGTGTTCCGTATGCAGCGATAGGTGCATACGGTCTTGGCGCGAAGGGACTGACTGTGGCGACAGAAGGACTTGCGCAGTGCAGCAATTATTGACCGCTTGGCTGCTGCAGTGTGTCGGTTACCTGCTACGAAGCCCAGGCTATCGTTGCGCGATGCGGCCCCGCATGCATCGGCATGCCGGGTGTGCGAAAAGTGAGGTATGCCGCGTGCAGGGGCAGTGGGTCAGTATTCGATACAAATCTTGCCAAAGTGCTGCCCACTGTGCTGGTGGCGGAAGGCGTCGGCCAGTTGTTCCAGCGGATAGCGGCGGTCAATCAGCGGCCGCCAGGTGAATTGCTCCAGTGCGCGCACCATGTCTTGCTGGTGCTCACGGCTGCCCACGATCAAACCTTGGAGTGTTTGTTGCTTGGCCATCATCTCGGCGCTAGGGATGCTGCCTGCAAAGCCGGTGAGCACGCCAATCAGAGCAATGTGGCCACCTACGGCGCAGGCGCGGATCGACTGTGCCAAGGTGCCGGGGCCGCCCACTTCCACCACGATGTCGGCACCGCGGCCCTCTGTGGCAGCCAGCACGGCATTGCCCCATTCAGGGGTGGCCTGGTAGTTGATGACCACGTCAGCCCCCAAGGCCTTCAAGCGCTCGGCTTTAGCGGCGCTGGATGTGGTGGCGATGACGCGTGCACCCATGCTTTTGGCCATTTGCAACGCAAAAATGGAGACACCACCGGTGCCCAGTACCAGCACGGTGTCACCGGCTTGCAAGCGGCCATCAACGACGAGGGCACGCCAGGCGGTCAGGCCTGCCGTAGTCAGTGTGGCCGCTTCGGCGTGTGACCAGCCTTGGGGCGCATGGGTGAATGCCGTGGCAGGCAGGGTGACGCACTCCCGCGCAAAGCCATCGACGCCATCTCCGGGCACGCGTTGGAAGTCGCAGGGCATGTGCTTGCCTGCTTGCCATTGCGGAAAAAACGTGGAGACCACGGCATCGCCCACGGCGAATTCGGTGACGCCTGCGCCCACTGCCGTCACCACCCCCGCGCCATCGGCCAAGGGGATACGGCCGTCCGCCGTGGCATTGGACTGGGTGGCAACCAGCAGGTCGTGGTAGTTGAGTGAGCTGGCGTGGATACGCACCTGAATTTCACCGGCTTGCGGTGCTGCCGCTGCGGGCAAGGTGGTCAGGTGCAGATGGTCTAAACCGCCGGGGGCGGACAGTTGCATGGCTTTCATGGAGTGCTTTCTTGCGGGTAAGACATGGTGGGCTGCACATGGTGCGTTGAGCTGGCGTTTCAGGCCAGTACCAACATATTTGTCAGCTAGTATTAAAAATGTAAGTAATGCCTGCTTGGCAGGCGTTGCGCTAGCTTGTGCAGCGCACATCACCACAGTGTGGGTGCGCGGGAGTCGCTATGAAACGGTTGAGTAGCAAAAGCGGTTGTGCCGTAGAGGTCACGCTGTCGGTCATGGGTGGGACATGGAAGCCCATCATCCTTTTTCACCTCATGCATGGGCCCAAGCGTTTTGGGGAGCTGGGGCGGTTGATTCCGGGTATCACGCAGCGCATGCTGACCTTGCAGCTGCGTGAGCTGGAAGACGCCGGGATTGTGTTGCGCACGGTCTATGCCCAAGTGCCGCCCCGCGTGGATTACGCGCTGACGCCGCTGGGGCATTCGCTGCAGCCGGTGCTGGTGGCGCTGCGGGACTGGGGCAATAGTTACGCCCGCAGCCAGGGGCAGGAGTCTGATGTGTCTGCCGATGGTCACGCAGATCAGACAGATCACAGAGATATTGAGCAAAAATGCCGCTGAGGCAATGTGGGTATGCGCAGGCAGCTATTAAATTTTATATTGCGTGACGCAGCAGCGCGCTCGCTGCGCTGCGGTGTAAGGCAGACCCAGCCCGCAGACGGGCGCAGCGTGCGGGCTGAGGAGCATGTGTGCAGGGCTTGTGGGCCAGCGGTCAAGGTCACGCAGGAGGGGGCGGTCGGCGGCCCTCAGTGCTGGCGTTCTACCTGCACCGCACAGTCGTAAAACGCCGGTGCACGGCCGATGTCGGTGAGCTGCTGGTGGGTGAGTTCGTTCACATTCGTACCGTTGGCACCATCCTTGCGCCACCAGATGCCCAAGCCCACCACCACGCCCTGGCGCGCGCGCCCGTTCACGGCGGCATGGCAGACGTGGGCGCCACGGGCGTTGAAAACGCGCACCAGATCGCCGTCGGCAACCCCGCGTGCCGCCGCGTCAGCGGGGTGGATTTCCAGCTCCGGCCGGCCTTCGATGTGGCGCAGGGTTTTGACGTTCACGAAGGTGGAGTTTAAGAAGTTGCGCGCCGGTGGCGAAATCATTGCCAGCGGGTAGTGCTCACTCTGCATTTCATAGTTGCTCAGGTAGTCTGGAAGCGGGTTGATGCCCATTTTCTCCAGCGCTGGGCTGTAAAACTCGCACTTGCCCGAGGGGGTGGCAAAGCCGCCTTGTGCAAACGGCGCATCGGGCAGCGATTGCTGCGCAAAGCCGTGCTGCAGCAGCTGTGCAAAGTCGATGCTGCTGCCCTCCAGGGCCTGGCGGCACAAGTCTTCGTCACGGTCGTGAAAGTGGGGGGCAGCAAAGGCTGCGTCGTAGCGCGCCATGTGGGCGGCCAGTTCACGAAAGATCTGGGTATTGCTCTTGGCCTGCCCCACCGGGGCAATCGCCGGTTGGTTGAGCAGTACGTCGGTATGGCCGTAGCTGGTGTGGATGTCCCAATGCTCCAGCTGTGTGGTGGCGGGCAGCACATAGTCTGCGTAGTCGGCGGTGTCGGTCAGAAAGTGCTCCAGCACCACGGTAAACAGGTCTTCGCGGGCAAAGCCAGCGGCCACTTGGGCAGATTCCGGTGCCACGGCCACCGGGTTGCTGTTGTATACCACCAGCGCTTCAATGCGGGGCGCTTGGGTGTCCAGCAGCGCATTGCCAATCGTGCTCATATTGATGGTGCGCGGGCGGCGCTCCCCCAACAACTGCGGCATGTGCAGGCGCGCGCGCTGGACGGGGGCATTGGACGATGTGGACAGCAGCAGCCCGCCGGCACGGTGGCGCCAGGCACCTACCAGCGCGGGCAGGCACGCGATGGCACGCACGGCATTGCCCCCACCGCGGGTGCGCTGCACACCGTAGTTCAGCCGGATGGCGGCGGGCTGGGTGGTGCCGTAGTCGCGCGCCAGTTGCGTGATTTGCGCCACGGGCAGGCCGCAGACCTGGGCGGCACGCTCGGGCGGCCATTGCAGCGCGCGGGCTTTGAGTGCGTCCCAGCCCTGCGTGTGCTGGGCGATGTAGTCGTGGTCCAGCCAGTCGTGCACGATCAACTCGTGCATCAGCGCCAGCGCCAGGGCCGCATCGGTGCCTGGCAGCAATTGCAGGTGTTCATGGCATTTGTCGGCAGTTTCGGATTTGCGCGGGTCGATGCACACCAGCTTGGCACCGTGGCGCTTTGCCTCTTGGGCGATGCGCCAAAAGTGCAGATTGCTGCCAATGCTGTTGCTGCCCCATATCAGGATGAGCTTGCTTTCGGCAAAAAACTGCACATGCATGCCCAGCTTGCCGCCATAGGTGTGCAGCAGCGCCTCGCTGCCCGCACTGGCGCAGATGGTGCGGTCCAGCAGGCTGGCACCCAACTGGTGGAAAAAGCGCCGATCCATGCTCTCGCCTTGCACCAGTCCCATGGTGCCTGCGTAGCTGTAGGGCAAGATGGCCTCGGGCTGGTGCTGCGCAATCGTATGCAGGCGCTGCGCAATGTCGCTCAGGGCTTCGTCCCAGCTGACCGGGGTGAACTGCCCGCTGCCTTTGGGGCCGATGCGCTTGAGGGGCGTCAGCACGCGCTCCGGGTGGTAGGTGCGTTCGGCGTACTTGCTGACCTTGGCGCACAGCACGCCGCCGGTCATGGGGTGGTTAGCGTTGCCTTGCACTTTGGTGGCGACACCCCCCTCTACGGTCGTGACGAGTGCGCAGGTATCAGGGCAGTCGTGGGGACAGGCGCCAAGAACGGTGGTGGCAGTCATGGTGGTGCGTTGCAAAGCCAAAAATTAGAGAATGCAGATTTAAGCATGTGCCACATGCGCAGCGTGGCACAGCGCGTGCACTTGGTGTGGTTTTGTCACGTTCGGCCTTTGGCATGCGGCCACCGGCGAGCCGTCCACCGAGTGCGCGCCACCGCTCACCGCTACGGTGCTGCCTTGGATGCAAGTACGGCGTGGGATGGTTGGAAGCTAGTGCGCTGTGCAGCGCACAACACGGCGCGCAAAGCTGTGGTTTGAATGTTTAGAACGATCGTACTTTTTTGGAAAAATTTGGCTACACTGCGCCGATACCAACCATAAGGAGACCGTCGCATGTCCGACCTCAATGCTACGTTTGAAGAAGCTGTCAAAAACTCCACCGCGCTGAGCGAGCGCCCCGATAACGCCACGTTGTTGAAGATTTACGCGCTGTACAAACAAGCCACCGAAGGCGACAACGAGGCAAAAAAACCCAGCTTTACCGATATGGTGGGCCGCGCCAAGTGGGACGCGTGGGAAAAGCTCAAGGACACCACGCAGGACGAGGCTAAGCAGCAATACATTGAGCTGATCAACTCGCTGCGCTGATCGTCAGCAGCGCGAACAGCGCCAGCAGGCGCAAGGTTCTACGCAAAAAAAGGCAGCCTTGCTGCTGCCTTTTTTCGTGGCGCATGGGTGCGACCAAAAGCTAAAAGCAATAGCTGCTCACGCAAGTAAAACAATGGTTTCAGATATAAAACCATCTGAAACTGTTTAAATGCATGCGCTGGCAGCTATGGTTTTATGCAGGCTGCACCATCTCATCGAATTGTTCGTTGAGCTTGGCTTCGATTTTGTCTTGGAACATGGCGGCCAAAAAGCCCAGCTCCGCGTCGAGCTTGAGGTGGCTGGCGCTCACGTGCAGCTGGCCTTGCATGCCGTTGCCGTCAAAGTGCAGCACATCGGATTGCGCGCCAGCTTCATAGCGGCATTGCACACCGAATTTGGCATGGGCTTTTTCAGCCCAAGTCTGGGCATGTTGACGGGCGGCGGGCAGACCCAGCGTGTGCTGGCGTTCAATGGTGATGTGGGACACGGGCCAAATCTCTGAAGACGGGGGACAAAGGCGTGCATCATAAAAGTCCGCTTGGCCCAGGCATGGGCAAGGGCTGAATACACTTAGGGTTTGGTTTTGACGGGGCAGGCGTAGCGCTATGGATTTTTTGACGTGGATTATTGTGGGCTCGATGGCGGTGTATGTGCTGCAAGGCATAGAGCACCGCCGCCGTGTGCGCTTGCTGGGCGCGCACCTGGCGCCGACGCAGGTAGAAAAGCTCATGGGCGGCCTGATCGAAGGGTATATGCGCGCGCTGGATGAAAAAGATGCCGAGCGCAGCAAGCAGGTGTGGGCCATTTTGGACAACAGCGAAAAAACCCTGGCCGACCAACTCCAGCGTCTGTCGGAGACCTTTGCCCAAGAAAAAGCCGAAGACACGCGGGTGAGCACCTTGCCGCTGGCACTGCCTTATTTTGACCGTTTGATGCCATCGCACACCTTTGACATGCGCGAAGCCTTGCGTCTGCACGCCAAAGCCGTGCGTGCAGCGTGTGCCCCGGATGATGTGGATCTGGCGACTCGCAAGCGCATGGCCTTCACCATGACGGCAGAGCTGCTCTTGCTGCAACACACCTGCCACTGGTTTTGCAAAACCCGCACCATTGCCTCCATGCGCCTGATGGCGCGCCAGAAAACCCCGTATGAGCAGGTGCTCAAATCGGTCGCACCCAGCACTTTGCAGGCCTACCAGCGCTTGATTGGCAAGGGGTGAGAGCGGCGAAGCTGCGGCGGGTCGCCTCTTAAAAACCACAAAACACGCGAATCGGGAAAATTCCTGTCACGCCTGCGTGCAACGGCGTATTGACGCAGCGCATGGGCTGTCCCAAAAATAGCTGGCATGAACAACATGCTTGCCGCACTGGAGCGCCGACTGGCTGCACTCCCTGTCAGCGTGACCGTGGACTTGCCCAGTGGCCAGCGCATTGGCCCCGAGCACGCTCAGGTGCGTGTGACCTTGCGCTCGCCAGCCGCATTCATGGCTTTGGCGCAGGGCCAGATCGGCTCGCTGGGTGCTGCGGTGGTGGAAGGCTGGGTGGACTTGCAAGGCAGCATGCGCAACGTGATGGCGGTGGCCAACGGCCTGCTGCAAACCGATCCTTTGCGGGGCAATGCCAGTTGGTGGTCGCAGGCCATACAACGTGCCCGCTCCATGGCCTTGCACACGCTCGAGCGCGATGCCCAGCAAGTGCAGTTTCACTATGACTTGTCCGATGACTTTTATGCGCTGTGGCTAGACCCCCGGCGCGTGTATTCCTGTGCCTACTACCGCGACGCAGCGATGACGCTGGCACAGGCCCAAGAAGCCAAGCTGGATCACATCTGCCGCAAACTGGGGCTGCAGGCGGGCGAGCGGTTTCTGGATATCGGCTGCGGCTGGGGTGGTTTGATTATTTGGGCGGCGCAGCACTATGGCGTCAAAGCCAAAGGCATTACCTTGTCACGCAACCAGTACAACTATGTGAGTCAGCGCATTCAGGAGTTGGGGCTGGAGGCGCAAGTGCAGGTTGAGCTGTGCGACTACCGGCAGATGGCAGGCCAGCCCTTTGAAAAAATGGCGTCGGTGGGCATGTTTGAGCATGTCGGGCACGCCAACTTGGCCGAATACTTTCGCACCGTGCGGCGTTTGTTGCAGCCCGGGGGCATGGCCTTGATCCACGGCATTACCGCCGGGGGCACGCACAACCGCGAATTGGGCGCAGGCATGGGGGAGTTTATCGAGCGCTATATCTTTCCCGGCGGAGAGCTGGTGCACGTCAGCGCCGTGTTGCACGCGATGGCCGAGGCGGGGCTGGAGATGGTGGATACAGAAAACCTGCGCCCGCATTACGGGCGCACGCTGTGGGCGTGGTCGGACGCCCTGGAGTCACAACTGCCCCAGGCGCAACACATCCTGACGGCCCAGACCGACGCCGAGCGTTCTGACCGTGCTTTGCGTGCCTACCGCCTTTATCTGGCAGGCTCTGCGATGGGGTTTGAGCAAGGGTGGATGGGGCTGCATCAAATGTTGGTCATCCACCCCAGTGGGGATTTGGTGCAAGGCGCTTTGCGTGGCGCACAATCGAATTACCCTTTTCAACGGCAATACATGTACAAAGGATAAGAACATGGCATACACCTTCCAATCGCGTGCAACTGCAGACCTGATCATGCTGAAGGCAGCGGCAGAACAGATATTGAAGCTGTTGGACAAGCCTTTGCATGAAGCTGGCATTTTGACGGTGGAGCAAATTCCCGCTGCCTTGGCGACGCTGGAAAAGGCGGTGCTGGAAGACGATGCACGCCGCCAAGCGATCAAAGAGGAGATGGATGGTGTGGGTGAAAGCTCTAAGGAACAAGAGTCTGCCGCAGCAGCAGATTCAGCCAAACTGGGCCCGGTGAGCCTGCGTCAGCGCGTGGCCCCCTTGGCCGATATGCTGCGCCGCAGCGCCGCCGAAGGCAAGCCCGTGACGTGGGCGGCACCGAAATAGGTCCGTTGCAGCAGTGCCGTATGGGCGCTGCGTGCATGTCGGCATAAAAAAACCGCCCGTGGATGCATCCACGGGCGGTTTTTTGCGTCAGGCCCCTCGGGAGCCTTGCCAAGCAAGCGGGGGTGCTTAGTCAGCGAACTGGCCTGCAGCCTTGATGACCTTGCCCCAGCTCTCGATTTCCTTGGCCACAAACTTCTTGTGCTCAGCGGGTTCAACCCGGTTGTCAGCCACCACCACGGCGCCCAGGCCTTCTTGCTTCTTGATGAAGTCAGGGTCTTTGACCGCCGCCTTCAGCGCCGTATTGAGCTTGGCCAGCACGTCAACAGGCGTGCCCTTAGGGGCATACAGGCCGTGCCATACGGTCACGTTAAAGCCCTTCAAGCCCGAGGAGTCCAGCGTTGCCAGATCCTTCAGAGCAGGCGCTTTCAGCTTTTCCAGCGTGGTCACGCCGTAAGCCTTGACCTTTTTCGCTTCGATTTGCGACGAAGTATTGGTGGTCTGGTCGCACATCAGATCGATGGTGCCGCCCATCAGGTCGGTGATGGCAGGTGCTGCGCCCTTGTAAGGCACGGTGGTCATTTGCACATTCAGCGCGCTTTGGAACATCAAGCCGCACAGGTGGCCCGCAGAACCAAGGCCCGAGTGGCCAATGTTGACCTTCTCTTTTTCCTTGTTGATCCAGGTGCGCAGTTCGCCGAAGTTATTGGCTTCCAGGGTGGGGCGGCCAATGACGGTCATGGGCACATCGTTGACGATGCCCAGGAACTCAAAGTCGTTGAGCACGTTGAACGGCAGCTTGCGGTACAGCGAAGGCATGGTGGACATGCCGATGTGATTGAGTAGCAGGGTATAGCCGTCGGCTGGGGCACGCGCCACCTTGGCGGAGCCAATGGTGCTGCCTGCGCCGGCAACGTTTTCAATCACTACGGTAGCGCCGCCCAAAGGCTTGCGCATGGCTTCTGCCAAATCGCGGGCGACGCGGTCGGTGGGGCCGCCTGCCGAGAAGGGCACCACGATCGTGACGTTTTTACTGCCGGGGAAATCTTGTGCCACTGCGCCCAAAGAGGCAGTGGCAGCAGCCAACGCAATGGCAGCAATACGGAAGGATGGGGTCATGGTGAATCTCCTGATGCTTGTCGTAGCTTGTAGGTTTGTTGGGGATGCGATCCTAGGAACTCAGCGAGCAGATGCACCCCCGTGCAATCCCTGATTGGCACGAGAAAAATTCTAAGAAAGGAAATTGCTTGCGGTAGGTCAAAAAGCGGTGACTCGTGATTGCCTGCAATTTATGTAACAAAAAGCAGCAAGATCAGCTAAAAGTTTTTATTTTTATAGTTTTGAGTGATTGCAGATGGGGCGCTGCAATTGTTCGCTTCAAGTTTTTGCAGGGAAATTTTTTGCAAGGGGTGGCCATTTTTTGTATGGCGCAACCCACTTTTTGCGATGTGAAATTAAGAGTAGCTTCTGGCGTCCTCAATCACCTTGCCATCGTTGGGCAGGCTGCCGGGGGCGACCAGTTGAATGTCGGCGCGTAATTTGGTGACATCACGCACAGCCTCGCTGATGAGTTGCGCCAGCCCTTCCGATGTCTCTGCACTTTCCACCAGCAACGTCATCGTGTCGCTGGCCATCTCGCCACTGACCACCAAACGGGCTTTACCTACCTGGGGGAAGCGCTTGGCCACTTCAGAGACCTGGCCTGGGTGCACAAACATGCCGCGCACCTTGGTGGTCTGGTCGGCACGGCCCATCCAGCCTTTGATGCGCTGGTTGGTGCGGCCTGTGGGACAGGTTCCGGGCAGGATGGCGGACAGATCGCCCGTGCCAAAACGAATCAGCGGGTAGTCAGGGTTGAGGCTGGTGATTACCAGCTCGCCCACCTCGCCTTCAGGGACGGGGTCGCCCGTGCCGGGGCGCACGATCTCGACGATCACGCCTTCATCCAGCACCAGGCCTTCGCGGGCTTCGGTTTCGTAGGCAATCAGGCCCAGATCCGCGGTGGCGTAGCACTGGTAGCCTTCAATGCCGCGCGTGTTCAGCCAGTCGCGCAAAGAGGGCGGAAAGGCTTCGCCGCTCACCAGTGCCTTGCGCACACTGGGCAGGGCAACGCCGAGGTTTTGGGCTTTTTCCACAATAAGTTTGAGAAAGCTTGGGGTGCCGATATAGCCTGCGGGGCGCAGCTCCGCCATGGCCTGCACTTGCTGCTCGGTCTGGCCGGTGCCGCCGGGGAAGACAGTGCAGCCGATGGCGTGCGCGCCCGTTTCCATCATGGAGCCCGCGGGCACAAAGTGGTAGCTAAAGCAGTTGTGCACCAGCTCGCCCGCGCGAAAACCTGCGGCATAAATGGCACGGGCCATGCGCCAGTAATCGGGGCGGGCACCTTCGGGCTCATAAATGGTGCCGGGGCTGGCAAACACGCGCGGCATGTGAGGGCCAAAGGCTTGCGTGTTAAAGCCGCCAAAGGGCGTGCTGGCGCGCTGCGCCTGCTGCTGCGCCAGCAGTTCGTATTTGCGCGTGACGGGCAACTGTGCCAGGGCCGCACGGCTTTGAATTTGGGTGGCGTCTACCCCGGCCAAGATATGGGCGAACGCAGGCGAATGCGCTTGTGCATGCGCAATTTGCACGGGCAGGGCTGCCATCAGGGCGGCTTCGCGGGCCTGCGGTGAACGTGTTTCCAGTGCGTCGTAATGCGCGGACATGTGGTGTGCTCCCTCTGGCTGCGGTGCTGGGTGCCCGCAGCAGTGCGTGAATATCAAACGGTTTGCAATCAGGCCAGCCAGCGTTTGCGGCGCTTGTAGCTCTTGACGTCCTTGAAGCTCTTGCGCTCGCTGCCACCTACGCCCAGATAGAACTCTTTGACGTCTTCGTTGTTGGCCAAGTCGCTGGCCTTGCCATCCATCACAATGCGGCCGCTTTCCATGATGTAGCCGTAGTCGGCGTACTTCAGTGCCATATTGGTGTTTTGCTCTGCCAGCAAGAAGGTGACTTTTTCTTTGCTGTTGAGGTCCTTGACGATGTGAAACACCTCGTCGACGATTTGCGGCGCCAGCCCCATGGAGGGCTCATCGAGCAGCACCATGCGCGGGTTGCTCATCAGCGCACGGCCAATCGCGCACATTTGCTGCTCACCGCCCGAGGTGTAGGCCGCCTGGCTGGTGCGGCGTGTTTTCAGGCGCGGGAAGTAGTTGTAGACCTTCTCCAGATTGGCGGCAATCTCTCCCTTGTCGGTGCGGGTGTAGCTGCCCGTCATCAGGTTTTCTTCGATGGTCAGGTGGGCAAAGCAGTGGCGCCCTTCCATGACTTGCACCACGCCGCGCTTGACTAGCTCGGCGGTCGAGAGGTTGGCAATTTGCTCGCCCTCTAGCGTAATGCCGCCCTTGGTGACTTCACCGCGCTCGCCCTTGAGCAGGTTGGAGATGGCGCGCAAGGTGGTGGTTTTGCCTGCGCCATTGCCGCCCAGCAGGGCGACGATGCTTTGGTGGGGCACCTGCAGGGAAACGCCCTTGAGCACCAGAATCACGTGGTTGTAAATGACCTCAATGCCATTGACTTCCACCAAAGGTGTCGTGGCGGCAGGAGTGGAAGAGGGGTTGTGGGTTTCGGTCATGCCAATCACCTGATTCATCAATTGAGATAGCTGTCAGCGCTTGCTGTGTAAGCGCTAGGGTCATTTTTCTATGTGAAGCTAGCCCCCTGTTTGCAGCCCGGCTGCCGGTGCTGTAAACAGGGGTGGGGCTGCAGGGATTAGCTGCAGCTACGCACTTGGATGTTTTTGTCCTTGGCGTACTTGTCGGCGTATTCCTTGACCAGTGGGTCGATCAAGGTCTTGTCGGCCTGGTACCAGTCCGATGTCACAACCCACTTGCTGCCGTTCCACTGCGCAATGCGGGCCCAGTCGGTGCCCAGGTGGTTGTCACAGCTGGTTTTGAAGGGGCGCAGCATCTTGCCAAAACCCAGCTCGTTCAGGCGCTCCTGGGTCAGGTTCAGGTTCTCCATGCCCCAGCGGATTTGCTCGGGCGTCATGACCTTGCCTTTGCCATATTTTTCTTGCGCCGCGCGAATGCCTTCGACTTGCAGCATGGCAATCATCATGCCGCGCGTGTGCGCCAGTGCGCCCAGTTCCTTGGCATCGCTGGCGGCGCCTTGGCCCTTGTCATAGAGCATGGCCTTGACTTCGTCGTGCACCTTGTCGCGCTCGGCCGTGTTGTGGATGGTGACGGTGTTGTAGCCCTTGGCGCCGTCAATGCCTTTGACGTCGTGGTCAGAGCCGCCCCACCAGATGGCGTACATCTTCTCGCGCGGGAAACCGGTGGCTTGTGCCTCGCGGATGGCCGTGGGCGTCATCACACCGGCAGACCACAGAATCACGTAGTCGGGGCGACCTTGGCGGATTTGCAGCCAGGTGGCTTTTTGCTCCACGCCGGGCGCGGTCACAGGCAGCAAGCTCAGCTCAAAGCCTTCTTTGGCTGCACGCTTTTGCAGCAGTGGAATGGGCTCTTTGCCGTAAGGGGAGTCGTGGTAGACCAAGGCAATTTTCTTGCCTTTGAGGCTGCCTTTTTCTTTCTTCAAGATGTCTTGAACGATGGAATCCGCAGCCGTCCAGTAGGTGCCCAGCAGCGGGAAGTTCCACTCAAACACGCGACCATCCACCGACTGCGACAGGCCATAACCGGGGGTGACCACGGAGACTTTGTCGATGGGCGCTTTTTCGGTCACGGCAAAGGTGATGCCGGTGGACTGGGTGTCAAAACCTGCAGCACCGCTGCCTTTGCCTTTAAGGCGCTCATAGCATTCCACCCCACGGCTGGTGTCGTAGGCGGTTTCGCACTCTTCATAGGCGATCTTCACGCCATTGATGCCACCTTTGGCGTTGACCAGCTTGAGGTAGTCCAGCTTGCCGTCGCCCCATGGAATACCCAGGGGGGCAAACTGGCCCGTACGGTACGAAAGCAGCGGCACAAATTGCTCCTGCGCCTGCGCACTCGCGCTGGCGGCAAAGCCCATACCCGTCAATGCGAGCAAGGTGGCCGCTGTCAGATGGTTGAATTTCATGCTTGTCTCCTGTGGTGGATGAAATGCCCGGAGGGAACATGGCATGCACACCCCCGTGCACACGCCATGGTTTCTGCGCAGAGTTGCCGTGCCCACCGCCCTCTTCTGTGGAGGGCTGGATGGCACGCTGGGCTCTTATTTGCAGTCGGTGCGGCGGGAAATTTTCTTTTCCGCCAAATACTTATCGCCATGCTCCTTGACCAGCGGGTCGATCACGCTCTTGTCGGCCTGGTACCAGTCGGAGGTGTACTTCCAGTCCTTGCCGTCCCAGGCGTACACGCGGGCGCTGCTGGAGCCCATGTGGTTGGCGCAGGAGGTCGCCAGCGGCTGCATCACGCCCTCAAAGCCCAGCTCTTTCAGGCGGTTGGCATCCAGCTTCAGGTTTTCCATGCCCCAGCGCACTTGCTCGCCGGTCATGACCTTGCCCTTGCCAAACTTCTCTTGCGCTACGCGCACGGCTTCAATGGCCAGCATCTGGGTGATCACGCCGTGCACATACAGCACTTCGCCCACTTCGTTGCGTGCGCCCGTGCCTTGCTTGGCGTCGTGCACGTGCTTGAGGATGTCTTGCATGACCTTGGAGCTGGTGCCGTGGCTGTACAGCGACAAGGCGTTGAAGCCCTTGGCGCCTTCGCCGACGTCACGCACTGCAGGTTCGGTGCCGCCCCACCAGATGCTGTACATCTTCTCGCGCGGGAAGCCGGTGGCCTGCGCCTCTTTCAGTGCGGTGGTGTTCATCACCCCCCAGCCATACAGCACCACGTAGTCGGGGCGGTTTTGGCGCACTTGCAGCCAGGTGGATTTTTGCTCCACACCAGGTGCGGTCACGGGCATCAGCTGCAGGGTGAAACCATGCATCTGCGCACGCTTTTCCATCAGCGGAATGGCGTCTTTGCCAAAAGGACTGTCGTGGTAGACGTAGGCAATTTTTTTGCCTTTGAGCTTGTCCAGACCGCCGGCTTGCTTGCCAATGTGCTGAATCAAAATGTCAGCGCCGGTCCAGTAGCTGCCCAGGAAGGGGAAGTTCCACTGAAAGGCGTTGCCGTCCTGGGAGATGGACAGGCCGTAGCCTTGGGTCATCAGCGGGATTTTGTCGACGGGTGCTTTTTCCGTCAGCGCAAAGGTGATGCCAGTGGCCAGAGGCTCGACCACAGCCACGCCGGGGCGGGTTTTCAGGCGCTCGTAGCATTCCACCCCACGGTCGGTGGCGTAGGCGGTTTCGCACTCTTCGAAGGTCAGCTTGACGCCGTTCACGCCGCCGTCGCGGGCGTTGATCATCTTGATGTAGTCCACCTTGCCGTTGGACCATGGAATACCGTAGGCCGCGTAAGCGCCGGTGCGGTAGGTCAGCTGGGGAAAGAACTGCTCAGCGGCTTGTGCTGCTGCGCTGGACACAAAGCCGGCACCCGCTGCTGCCAGCGTGGCACTCAGAATCAGACGTTGCATATTCATGGGGGAATGTCTCCTCGTGGTGAAAGTAATGACGCTTGAAATCAGAGCTGCTTGCGCTTGTGAATCAATGGTTTCAGATGGTTTTGATGCTGAAAACCTTGTTTCATAAGCGCTGGCAGCTACTTTTTTAGCAATTGCTGCTTAGTGCGGGAAGGGCCATACGCGCATCTTTTGCTTGCCGGTAGACCACAGCTTGGCGATACCGTGCGGCTCCACAATCAGGAACCAGACGATCAGTGCGCCGAAGATGATGAATTCCGCGTGCGAGATGCCGGCGGTAGAAATCGACATGCCAAACAGGCTGGCCAGTGCGGGCAGCACCAGGTTCAGCACAATCGGCAGCACCACGATGAAGGCGGCGCCAAAGAAGCTGCCCATGATGGAGCCCAGGCCGCCGATGATCACCATGAACAGCAGTTTGAAGGAGATGTCCACCGAGAAGGCGGCGGGCTCCCACGCGCCCAGGTGCACAAAACCCCATAGCGCACCGGCCACACCGACGATGAACGAGCTGACCGCAAACGCGGAGAGCTTGGCGTACATGGGGCGAATGCCAATCACGCTGGCGGCCACGTCCATGTCGCGAATCGCCATCCACTCACGGCCAATGGCGCTGCGCACCAGGTTTTTGGCCAACAGGGCCAGCACCACCAGGACGGCCAAACAGAACAGGTACTTGGACTGGGCCGACTGAATGGCCATGCCAAACACTTCCAGGTTGTTCACCGACACGGAGCCCGAGGGCGAGTCATTGGTGAACCACTTCACGCGCAGGAACATCCAGTCGCTGAAGAACTGTGCCGCCAGCGTGGCCACTGCCAGATACAGGCCTTTGACGCGCAGGCTGGGCAGACCAAACAAGATGCCAAAGAAGGTGGCGCACAGGCCGCCCAAAATCAGCGCGGGAATCAGCGGCATATCGGGCACGCGCGCCACAAAGTTGTAGGCGCCGTAAGCCCCCACCGCCATGAAGGCGCCGGAGCCCAGCGAGATTTGGCCGCAGTAGCCCACCAGAATGTTCACCCCCAGTGCTGCCAGCGACATGATGACCAGCGGGGTCAAAATGGCGAGGTAGAAATAGTCGGTGGCGAACATGGGTACCACCAAGAACGCCACCGCAATCAGCGCCCAGATGGCGATCTTGTCTTGCCGGATGGTGAAGATTTGCTGGTCAGCGCGGTAGCTGGTTTTGAACTGACCGTTTTCACGATAGAACATGGTTGTTGTCTCCTGATGGCTCTATGGGTTGGACCGGTCAGACACGGTCAATAATCTTCTCGCCGAACAGCCCTTGCGGACGGAACAGCAAGAACACCAAGGCCAGCACATAGGCGAACCAGATTTCGATACCACCGCCCACATAGGGGCCCAGATACACCTCGGACAACTTCTCGCCCACACCGATGATCAGGCCGCCGATGATGGCGCCGGGCACCGAGGTCAAGCCGCCCAAAATCACCACAGGCAGTGCGCGCAGTGCGACGGTGGTGAGCGTGAACTGCACGCCCAATTTGGAGCCCCAGATCATGCCGGCCACCAAGGCCACTACACCGGCCACGCACCACACAATCACCCAGATGCGGTTGAGCGGGATGCCGATGGATTGCGCGGCCTGGTGATCATCTGCCACCGCGCGCAAAGCACGGCCCGTGCTGGTTTTCTGGAAGAAGACGGACAGTGCCGCCACCAAGCACGCCGCAATCACGGCGGCGATGACGTCTTCTTGGTTGATCATCACGCCGCCGTCAAACACGCTGTCCAAAATGAAGACAGGGTCTTTGGGCATGCCAATGTCGATTTTGTAAATCTCGCTGCCAAACAGCGTCTGGCCTACACCTTCCATGAAGTAGGTGATGCCCAGCGTGGCCATCAGCAGCGTGGCGGCATCTTGGTTGACCAGGTGGCGGAGTACCAGGCGCTCAATCAGCCAGGCGCTGATGAACATGATGCAAGCGGCCAAGATAAAGGCCACCCCATTGGCGAAGATCTTGTTGTCAATGCCCGTCCACTGCGGCACCCATTCCGCAAAGCGTGCCATGGCCAGTGCTGCAAACAGCACCATCGCACCTTGGGCAAAGTTGAAAACGCCGGAGGCTTTGTAGATCAGCACAAAGCCGAGTGCTACCAGCGCGTAAAGCATGCCGGCCATCAGGCCGCCAGACAGAGTTTCTAAAAAGAATGCCATTGCGTGTCTCCCGTGTTCCGTTGCATTAGTGGCTGGTGCCCAGATAGGCACGGATCACGTCTTCGTTGTTGCGCACTTCGTCGGGGGCGCCATCGCCAATCTTCTTGCCGTAGTCCAGCACCACGACGCGGTCCGAGATGTCCATCACCACGCCCATGTCGTGCTCGATCAGCACGATGGTGGTGCCGAACTCGTCATTCACGTCGAGGATGAAGCGGCACATGTCCTGCTTTTCTTCCACGTTCATACCGGCCATGGGCTCGTCCAGCAGCAGCACTTGCGGCTCCATCGCCAGGGCACGGCCCAGGTCCACACGCTTTTGCAGGCCGTAGGGCAACTGGCCCACGGGCGTCTTGCGGAATGCCTGAATTTCCAGGAAGTCGATGATGTGCTCGACAAACTCGCGGTGCGCAATCTCTTCTTTCTCGGCAGGCCCCCAGCGCAGGGCCTGCATCAGCAGGTTGCTCTTAATTTTGAGGTTGCGGCCGGTCATGATGTTGTCGATCACGCTCATGCCTTTGAACAGCGCCAGGTTCTGGAAGGTGCGGGCCACGCCCATCTCTGCCACCTGGCGGCTGTTCATGTGGTCAAACTTTTTGCCGCGGAAGGTGATGGAGCCTTCCGAGGGGGTGTACACGCCGTTGATGCAGTTGAGCATGGAGCTTTTGCCTGCACCGTTGGGGCCGATGATGGAGCGGATCTCGTGCTCTTTGACGTTGAACGAGATGTCCGTCAATGCCTTCACGCCACCAAAGCGCAGGCTGATGTTCTGGATGTCCAAAATGACATCGCCAATCTTTTTGTCTGTCATGGCTGCGGTTCTTTCGTTCTGGGGGTCAGGCAGCGGTGCGTGATGCCGGGAAGCGCCGTGCATCCTGAATTTGCAGCGTGGCGCTGACACTGCCCGTGCGGCCGTCCTCGAACTTCACCTGGGTTTCGATGAACTGCTCGGTCTTGCTGCTGTAGAGCGCATCAATCAACACCCCGTACTTTTCGGCAATGAAGTTGCGGCGCACTTTGCGGGTGCGCGTCAGCTCATCGTCATCGGGATCCAGCTCCTTGTGCAGCACCAAAAAGCGTGCGACTTGGGTGTCTGACATGCCAGCCTCGGTGGCCAGGTCGGCATTCACCTGCTGGATGCACTCAGTGATCAGCTCCAGCACCTTGGATTTGGACGCCAGATCGACATAGCCGCCGTAGGGAATGCCTTGGCGCTCGGCCCAGTTGCCCACGGCCTCGTAGTCGATATTGATGAAGGCACACACCTGATCTCGGCCATTGCCAAAGCACACGGCCTCCTTGATGTGCGGGAAGAACTTGAGCTTGTTCTCGATGTAGTTGGGCGCAAACATGGCGCCGGTGTTGGTTTTGCCCACGTCTTTGGCACGGTCGATGATGCGCAGGTGCCCGTCTTCATCCAGCACGCCGGCATCGCCGGTGTGGAAGTAGCCGTTTTCATCAATCACTTCGGCCGTGGCGTCAGGGCGCTTGTAGTACTCCTTGAGTACCGAGACGCCCTTGACCAGCACCTCGCCGTTGTCGGCAATCTTCAGTTCAATGCCGGGGGCTGCCTGGCCCACCGTGTTGAGCTTGACCTGACCATTTTTCTGAATGCAGACATACGCACAGGTTTCCGTCTGGCCGTACAACTGCTTGAGGTTGATGCCGATGGAGCGGAAGAACTTGAACAGATCCGGCCCAATCGCCGCGCCTGCGGTGTAGGCCACGCGAATGCGCGACAGACCCATCACATTGCGCAAGGGGCCGTAGATCAGCAAATCACCCAGGCCGTATTTGATGCGGTCCAGCATTCCCACGGGTTTGCCGTCCAGAATGTCTGCCCCTACGCGTTTGGCAAGGGTCATGCATTTTTCAAACAGCCATTGCTTGGGCTTGGCGGCGTCTTCCATGCGGATGGAGACGGAGGTCAGCATGCCTTCAAACACCCGGGGTGGCGCAAAGTAATAGGTAGGACCAATCTCGCGCAGGTCGATATTGATGGTGCTGGCTGATTCGGGGCAGTTGATGGTAAAGCCCGCCACCATCCATTGCGCCACGGAGAACAGGTGGTCGCCCACCCAGGCGGGGGGCAAGTAAGAGATGACGTTGTCGCTGGGGTTCAAGCCATCGACTTCAACACCACCTCGGGCGGAGCCAATAAAGCTGGCATGCGTTTGGCACACGCCCTTGGGCTTGCCGGTGGTGCCGGAGGTGTAGAGGATGACGGAGACATCATCTGCCTGAACAGCGTTGGCCATGGCTTCCCATGCGCCAGGGTGGTCACGGTCCCATGCTTGGCCCAATTGCTTGAGCTGTTCGGTGCTGATGAGTCCCGGCTCGGTGTATTTGCGCAAGCCACGAGGATCGTCGTAGATGATGTGCTGAATGCTGGGCACGGTTTCGCGCACTTCCAGCAGCTTGTCGACTTGCTCTTGGTTTTCGGCAAACGCAAAGGCAATGTCTGCGTCTTGCATCACAAAACACATCTCTTGTGCGACCGCGTCCTGGTACAGCGGAATAGGCACGGCGCCTATGCTTTGTACGGCCACGAAGCCCATGTACAGATGGGGGCGGTTATCACTGATAAAGGCCAGATTCTGGCCTTTGGCCAAGCCCAGCGCGGCCAGCCCACAAGCCATATGGCGCACGTCTTGGGCTACTTCCGCCCAAGTCCAGGTTTGCCAGATGCCGTATTCCTTCTCGCGCAGAGCCGCAGCGCCCGGCCTTTCGGCAGCATGCTGAAGTAGCAGGTGCGGAAATGTTGTTGCCATTGCAGATCCTCAAAGTTTCATTCAACCAGGAGCTAAATGAACGAGCGGCCAAAAGAGCGCGTCAAGTTCACGAACTAAATTCATCGTAGGCAGCACTTTGACGTTTTCTTGTCTTTGCAACGACTTTCTCGGGAAAGACCTAATCGGGTTTTTACGCGTGCTTTGTCGTCATATGGCCTCTTTTTGTGTGCATTTGATTTGCATCAGGGCCTGGTGCGAAGAGCGGCTTGCTTTGTCGTGGCAAACCCCATTGCCACGACAAAGCTGCCGCGCACATGCTTGCGACTTATGAGCCCCAGCACTTCCTTGTACCAACGTCGACGTGTCGCAACGCCTGAAGAAATCGAAGCGATTCCGTGGATGCATTCATTGCTGCCCCGCGAGCGCGAGCGCGCCATTGCCGCACTGCAGGTGACGCCTGCATGTGCCGGGGAATATGTCTGCCATGCAGGCCGTACCGTGACGTACTGGCTGGGGCTGATTGATGGCTTGCTCAAAATGAGTGCCGATAACGCCGATGGCCTGACTATGACGTTCACCGGTGTGCCGCCGGGCGGCTGGTTTGGGGAGGGCACATGCATCAAGCGCGAGCCTTACCGCTACAACATTCAGGCCCTGCGCAAAAGCCTGATTGCAGGCATCCCGCTGGATACCTTCCAGTGGCTGCTCGATAACTCATTGGGCTTTAACCGGTTCATCATGAACCAGCTCAATGAGCGGCTGGGCCAGTTCATTGCCGCACGTGAAATTGACCGCATCAGCAACCCGGATGTGCGCGTGGCACGCAGCCTGGCGGCCCTGTTCAACCCAGTGCTTTACCCCGGCGGCAGCAGTGTGCTGCGTATTACCCAGCAGGAGCTGGCGTATCTGGTGGGCCTGTCGCGCCAGCGGGTGAATGAAGCGCTGGCGACGTTGGAAAGCCATGGTGCCATTCAGGTGGAATACGGCGGATTGCGGGTGATGGATTTGCAGGCTTTGCGCGAAGCACGTTTTTGTGCCGCCAAGCGCCCAGCCGTGACAGAGAGTTACGTTCACAGGGCATAGTCTGAGCGGCCAGCAAGGCTGTGCAAGCGGAGTGACAATAGCCCCCTAACTCCAAGAGCCGAGCATGTCTTTCAAAGACCACCCCCATTCCCGAGGCCCTGCCAAAGATGGCGCCTCCCGTTCCGACCGACCTGACGGTGAGCGCTCCGAGCGCCGTGGCGGTGATCGCCCTCGTGGTGGTCCATCTTTTGGCGCACGCGATGAGCGCGGCCCCCGCCGCGAAGGCAACTTTGGGGGCGATCGCCCCCGTTTCAATGACCGCAACGACCGTGGCCCCCGCCCTGAAGGCGGCTTTGGCGGCGGTGATCGTCCGCGCTTTAACCGCGATGAGCGCGGCCCGCGTCCAGAACGCAGCTTTGGCGACCGTCCACGCCGTGAAGAGGGTGGCTTTGGCCAGGCTGACCGCCCGCGTTTTAATGATGCGGAGCGCGCGCCCCGCCGCGAAGGTGGCTTTGGTGGTGACCGCCCCCGTTTTAACCGCGATGAGCGCGGCCCGCGTCCAGAGCGCAGCTTTGGTGACCGCCCACGTCGTGAAGAGGGTGGCTTTGGCCAGGCCGACCGCCCGCGTTTCAATGATGCGGAGCGCGGCCCCCGCCGCGAAGGTGGCTTTGGTGGTGACCGCCCCCGTTTTAACGACCGCAACGACCGTGGCCCTCGCCCAGAAGGCGGCTTCGGTGGTGGTGACCGCCCGCGTTTTAACCGCGATGAGCGCGGCCCGCGTCCAGAGCGCAGCTTTGGTGACCGTCCACGCCGTGAAGAGGGTAGTTTTGGCGGTGGTGACCGCCCCCGTTTTAATGACCGTAACGACCGTGGCCCTCGCCCAGAAGGCGGCTTCGGTGGTGGTGATCGACCCCGCTTTAACCGCGATGAGCGCGGCCCGCGTCCAGAGCGCAACTTTGGTGACCGCCCACGCCGTGAAGAGGGTGGCTTTGGCCAGGCCGACCGCCCGCGTTTCAATGATGCGGAGCGCGGCCCCCGCCGCGAAGGTGGTTTTGGTGGCGATCGCCCTCGCTCCAATGAGCGCAGCGACCGCGGCCCGCGTCCAGAGCGCAGCTTTAGTGATCGCCCACGCCGTGAAGATGGTGGCTTTGGTGGTGGTGACCGTCCCCGTTTTAACGATCGCAATGACCGTGGCCCTCGCCCAGAAGGTAGCGATCGCCCACGCTTTAACAAAGACCGTGGCCCGCGTGATGAACGCAAGCAGGGCGACCGTCCCCGCTTTAACAAGGGGGGCGATCGTCCCAACGCGGTACGTGAAGAGCGCCCTGACTACGCCAACAGCGTAGGCGAGGTACGCCGCTCCTTCAGCGGTATTCGCACCTACCGTGCGCCTGCCGAACTCAAGGGCAAGGCTGCGCCGGTAAAGGTGATTCGTCCAGAAGACAATCCGGGCGACGACAGCAAATAAAGAGAGCGCCTGGCGCTTGATAAACCTGCATTTCAGATATAAAACCATCTGAAACCAAGAAAGGGAGCGCGCAAGCAGCTCCCTTTTTTATGTCTGTGCATGCGTGCTCTCTGGCGCCAACCGGCATGGCGGGTTGTGGGCGACCGCCAGCAGCCAGGCCCAAGCCGCATGGCGCTGGCTGGGTTCAATCGTCGGCGCGGTTGGCCAGCAGGCTTTTGTAGATCACGGCGCCGATGATGGCGCCGACGATGGGGGCCACCCAGAACAGCCACAACTGGCTCATGGCAATGTCGGGGCCAAATACGGCCACGCCGGTAGAGCGCGCGGGGTTGACCGAGGTATTGGTGACGGGAATACTGATGAGGTGAATCAGCGTCAGGCACAGGCCAATCGCTAGCCCGGCAAAGCCGGCAGCGGCTCGTTGGGCTGTGGCGCCCAAAATCACCACCAGGAACAGTGCGGTCATGACGACTTCGGTGAGCACTGCCGCAGACAGGTCATAGCCACCGGGCGAATGTGCACCAAAGCCGTTGGTGGCAAAGCCACCCAGGTCCGCACCGGCTTTGCCCGTGGCAATCACGTACAAAATGCCGCCGCCCACGACGGCGCCCAGCACCTGGGCGATCACATAGCCGGGGAGCTCGGCCCATGCAAAGCGCCCGCCCATGGCCAGCCCCACGGAGACTGCGGGGTTGAAATGCCCGCCAGAGATGGGCCCCAAGGCGTAGGCGCCGGTCACCACCGTCAAACCAAATGCCAGTGAAACACCTACCAGGCCGATCCCGATTTCTGGGAACGCCGCCGCCAGTACGGCACTGCCGCAACCGCCCAGGGTGAGCCAGAGCGTGCCAATGAATTCAGCCGACCATTTTTGAACTGAGGTGTGCATAGCGCCTCCTGCACAAGATGCGGGGTGGATGCGGGCAGGACATCTGCCCGCTGTGGTGCATCCTAGGCAGGCGGGGGCGTGCGTGGGTGAGATGTAACGGTCAAAAATCGTCTTTCGAGGCGCGTGCAGCGCCTTTGTGACGCACGTAACATTTTGAAATGCCGTCTGTCGGGTTGAGGCTCGGGCTGTGGAGTTAGCGCGGCCACAGGGTGTCCGGCGTAATGTCGGCCACCCGTGCGCAGCCCAGATGTGCCATTGCCAGCTCCAGCTCCGCCCGCAGCAAATGCAGCAGATGGGCCACGCCCAGCAGGCCTGCCGTGGCCAGCGCATGCATTTGCGGGCGGCCAATCAGCACAGCATGGGCGCCCAGCGCCAGCGCCTTGACCACGTCCGTGCCATAACGCACCCCGCTGTCTACCAGCAAAGGGGTGCCAGCGCCCACCGCGGCCGCGATGGCGGGCAGCACTTCCACGGGACTGACAACACCATCCAGCACCCGCCCGCCGTGGTTGGATATGACCAGCGCATCCGCACCGTATGCCACCGCCTGGCGCGCCTGTGCGGGCGACAAAATGCCTTTCACGATCAGTGGCAGCTGGGTGTGCGCGCGCAGCCAGCGCAGGTCGTCCCAGCTCGGGGCCTGTTGCATCAGCGGTGTGCCAAACAACATCGGGCCTTGCAGTGCACTGGTGTGCGTGGCGCTGGGCATGTCGCGCAGGTTGGCCGCCTCTACGCCGTAGGGCAGCGCAAAGCCCGAGCGTTTGATGGACGCGTCCACCGTCCAGACGATCGCGGTGTAGCCCGCAGCTTCTGCACGGCGAATGAGTTGCAGGCTGTGCGCACGGTCAGGCTGTAGATACAGCTGAAACCAGCGGGGTGCGCCTTGCTCCATTTCAGCCGCTGCCGCCTGGCCAGCTTGGGCAATGTCTTCCAGGGTGTAGCTGGACAGGGTGCTCACCAGCATGCCGGTTTGCAAGGCGGTGGCTGCACGCACGGTGGCCAGCTCACCCTCGGGGTGTGCCAGGCACTGGTAGGCCACGGGGGCGAGCAAGATGGGGCTGGCCAAGTCGTGGCCCAGCAGCGTGGTGCGGGTGTGGGCGTTCCCCAGGTCGGCAATCGGCTGGGGCAGCAGGCGCAGTCCATCCCAAGCCTTGCGATTGTGGGTGAGTGTGAGGTTTTGGTCTGCTCCGCCTTGAATGTGTCGCCACGCATGCGCCTCGATGTAATGGATGGCATGGCGCTCATAGTCTGCGGCGCAGGCGATGTCTGCAGGTATCTGGCTGTGCGCTGCACGCACCGGCGCTCCCAAGGCGTTGAGTTGGGGGGGGTGCATCAGGCCTCCGACCACATGCGCAGCAGGTTGTGGTAAGTGCCCGACAGTGCCGAGAGCTTGGGATGCGCGGGATGGTCGGCAGTGAGTTGCTGGATGGACTGGTCCAAGTCAAACAGCAGCCGGCGCTGCTCGTCAGACTTGATCAGGCTTTGCGTCCAGAAAAACGAGGCATAGCGCGTGCCACGGGTGACGGGGTTGACGCGGTGCAAGCTGCTGCCGGGGTAGACGATGGCGTCGCCCGCCGCCAATTTCACGCTTTGGTGGCCGAAGGTGTCTTCGACGATCAGCTCGCCCCCGTCGTACTCGTCAGGCTCGCTGAAGAACACGGTGGTGGAGACATCGGTACGCACCTTGGTGGCCGTGCCCGAAATGACGAACAGGGCGTTGTCAATGTGGTTGCCGTAGGTGCCGCCGCCTTCGTAGCGGTTAAAGCGGGGGGGCAGCACCCGCAGGGGCAGCGCTGCCGATAAATACAGCGGGTTGTGCCCCAGCTTGTCCAAAATCAGATTCCCCATCTGGGCGGCCAAGGGGCTGTCCACTGGCAGTTGCAAATTGCTTTTCACCTGGGCAGCCAAGTGGCCCGCAGTCAGGCGGCCGTCTTGCCAGTCTGCGGCCTCCATGGCTTGGCGGTATTCGCGAACTTCTTGCGCAGAAAGCAGGGCAGGGATGCGGAGCATCATGGTGAAGAACCTTTCAAAACACCGACCCCAGCAGGGGCGTGCGGCAATCAGTATCTACGTCAAAACCCCGCAGCAGTGCAGGCTGGCGGGGCTTGGTGGGGTGTGCAACTGGCCCTGGTCAAAACCGGGGCCAGGGTTGTGTGCATCAGTAGGTGAATTTCAGCGCTGCGACGGCAGAGCGGCCAGCACCCAAGGTGGCATAGTGCGGGGAATTGGCCGAAGCGTAGTATTGCTTGTCGCCCAGATTCATCACATTCAACTGGAACGTCACATTGGGGTTGATGACGTAGCTCAGCATGGCGTCGTAGCGGGCGTAGCCGCTGACTTGGCGAATCAGCAACGCATCACCGTTATCCGCGTAGCTGGCATTCATGCTGCTTTGCGCATATGCACCCAGGCCCAAAGTGAGCTTTTGTGTGGGCTTGTAAGTGGCCCACAGACTGGCGCTGTGCTTGGGTGTACCGGGGAAGGCCATGCCCGTGCCAGCTTTGGGTTTGCCTGCACTGGTCAAGCCGATGTCTTTTTGCTCGCTATCCATGAAGGTGTAGCCAAAGCTCACATCCACGCCGGGCGCAACGCGTCCTGCTACCCCCAGCTCCAAGCCATTGATAACTTTTTGGCCCGACATGCGCGCGTAGTTGTTGCTGCCTACGCCATCGGTCACCCGTGCGTCGGTGACTTCATTGCGGAAGATGGCTGCGTTGACGCTCAGGCGCTGTTCCAGCAGTTCCCATTTGGTGCCAAATTCGATGGAGCGTGTTTTCTCGGGCTTGAGGTCTTCCGCATTCAGGGTGCCTCGTGTGCCCGTGCTGTTATTGATCGCGGTGTTCCCATCCAGGCCCAGATTGCTGTTGCCGGGCGTGGACGAGCTGCCCATTGAGGCATACAGATTGCCCTGCGGGGTGAGCTTGTACACCACGCCCAATTGGTAGTTCAGCAACGTGTCTACACGCTCAAAGTTTTCGGTGGTCGTGCTGGCGCGGGTGCGGTAGTGGTCCAGGCGCAGGCCGGTGTTCAACAGCCAGCGGTCGTTCAAGTCGATGGTGTCAAAGCCATAGAGCGACAGTGTGTTGGACTGGAACTGGTTGGTGATGGGGCCTTTGACAATCGTGCCGCTAAATACACCGCCGGGGTTGCTTAAGCTGGTGCAGTATTGCGCATTGGCGCCGGTGCAGGCTGCCGCGTTGCTGCTAAAACCTGTGCCCGTGTAGCTGCCGTACTCCGAGGCTTCGTGTGCAATTTCTGCGCCGAAGGCAAAGCGGTTTTTCAGGCCCAGCCAGTTGCTTTGCCCCGTCAACTCGCTGACGTTTTGCCATGTTTGTGTTGCAGAGTGGCGGGTGTTGTAGCGGCGAAATACCTGTCCGGATGCCACATTGCCCTTGCTGTCATCGGGCTGGGCCCAGATGTACTGCTGGGTGGAGTCCGTATAGCGCAGGGTGTTGCGGAATCGGTTGGTGTCGCTCAGGTCGTGCTCGTAGTTGACCGTGAACACATCGCTGCGCTCCTTTTGCATGTCCAGGCCGCGCAGACCGTACCAGTTTTCGCGATTGCCGCCGGTCGTAGGCTTGATGATGTGCGTGCCACTGGTGGGGTAGGTGGCGGGGCGATTGAAGGGCATGCCGCCATCTGGCACATCGTCGGTTTCCAGATGCTGCAAAGACAAGGTCAGGCGATCGGGCGTGTTCAGGCCAAACGTCACCGAAGGGGCAATCCCCCAGCGCTGGTTTTCGGGGCCATTACGACCGGGTACATCCGCGTCATGGGCCATGGCATTCAAACGCAAGGCCGTGGTTTCACCCAGTTTCCAGTTGCCGTCCAGGGTGGCGCGTTTGTAATGGTCGGTGCCCAGGCCCACATCACCCGAGATGAAGTTTTCGTTTTTGGGTTTTTTGGTGCTCATGTTGATGGAGCCACCAGCCCCACCACGGCCTGCGTAGGCCGAGTCAGAACCCTTGACGATTTCAATCGCTTCGAGGTTGAACACTTCACGGGCGGAAGGGGCGATGTCACGCAGGCCGTCGATGAAGATGCTCGACTGTGCATCGCTGCCGCGCATGAAAGGCCGGTCGCCGGAGGCACTGCCGCCTTCGCCGGAGCCAAATGTGATGCCCGAGCTGCCTTTCAACGCATCTTTCAAGCTGGTTGCGCCGGTTTGCTTGATGACTTCTTCGCTGATGATTTGCACGCTCTTGGGCGTTTCTTTCAGCGGAGCCGTGAACTTGGAAGAGACGGCTTCGTCGACTTTGACCGGGCTGGTCGCAGCCTCTTTGACGGTTACGGTCGACAGGGTGGCGGTTTCCTGGGCGAAAGCGGACGCACCCACGAAGCACAGGCCAGTGGCAAGAGCCAGCTGGGTGAGTTCGCAGTGCAGTCCCGCCTTGTTGGATGTTTTTGCGGCGTTGGACATGAAAATTTCAGTATGAGCGCCCCAGCGACATGTGGGGCAGGCGCAATTCTATTGTTGATTGAGAATAATTCTCTTTCGCCTTTCTGTTGTTGTGGTGAGAGATGTTGCTACATGGCAACAGCACAGTGGCCTTGAATTCTGGGCGCCAGCCCCTATCTGGCTGGCTGTGCCAGCGTGCTGGCTCTGCATAATCGATGTTTCCGTCAGACAGTCAAAGATCAAACGATGAGTAAGCAAACCCATTCTTTTCAAGCAGAAGTAGCCCAACTGCTGCATCTGGTCACGCATTCGCTGTATTCCAACCCTGAAATCTTTGTGCGAGAGCTGATCTCCAACGCATCGGACGCCTGCGACAAGCTGCGTTTTGAAGCGCTGAACGACAGCAGCCTGTATGGCGACCAGCCCAATCTGGAAGTGCGCCTGTCCTTCGACAAGGATGCCAAGACCATCACCATTGCTGACACCGGCATTGGCATGAGCCAGCAGGAAGCGATTGAGAACTTGGGCACCATCGCCAAAAGCGGCACCAAAGCCTTTATGGACAAGCTCAGCGGTGACCAAAAGAGCGATGCGCAGCTGATTGGCCAGTTTGGTGTGGGCTTTTATTCGGGCTACATCGTGGCCGACAAGATCACCGTGGAATCGCGCCGCGCAGGCCTGCCTGCCAGCGACGGCGTGCGCTGGGTCAGCGGTGGCACCGGCGAGTTTGAGGTCGAGCAAATCGAGCGTGCGCAGCGCGGCACCAGCATCACGCTGCACCTGCGGGATGACGCCGAGGAATTCTTGAACGGCTGGAAGCTCAAGCAGCTGATCACCAAGTACTCCGACCACATCAGCCTGCCCATCTTGATGGAAAAGGAAGAGTGGAAGGACGGCGAGAACGATCAGCCCGGTGCCATGGTCAAGACCGGCGAGTGGGAAACCGTCAACAAGGCCAGCGCCCTGTGGACCCGCGCCAAAAAGGATGTGACCGAAGAGCAGTACAAAGAGTTTTACAAGGCTATCAGCCACGACTACGACGATCCGCTGAGCTGGAGCCACAACCGCGTGGAAGGCAACACCGAGTACACGCAACTGCTGTACATCCCCGGCAAGGCCCCGTTTGACCTGTACCACCGTGAGAAGAAGGCGGGCGTGAAGCTGTATGTGAAGCGCGTCTTCATCATGGACGACGCCGAAGCGCTGCTGCCCGGCTACCTGCGCTTTGTGAAGGGCGTGATCGACTCGGCCGATTTGCCGCTGAACGTGAGCCGCGAGCTGCTGCAGGAAAGCCGCGACGTGAAACTGATCCGCGATGGCTCAGTCAAGCGTGTATTGAGCATGCTGGAAGACCTGGCCAAGCACGACAAGCATGAAGCATCCACCGACGCCGACGGCGTGACCGACGTAGTCAGCGAAGAGGACAAAGCCAAGGAAGGCAAGTACAGCCAGTTCTACGCCGAGTTTGGTGCGGTGCTGAAAGAAGGCTTGGGCGAGGACTTCGCCAACAAGGAGCGCATTGCCAAGCTGCTGCGCTTTGCGTCGACCACTTCTGACACTGTGTCTGTCTCGCTGGCCGACTACAAGGCGCGCATGAAGGAAGGCCAAGAAGCCATCTACTACATCACCGCCGAAACGCTGGCCGCTGCCAAGAACAGCCCACAGCTGGAAGTGTTCAAGAAGAAGGGCATTGAAGTCCTGCTGATGACCGACCGCGTGGACGAGTGGGCATTGAACTACCTGACGCACTTTGACGGCACACCGCTGCAGTCGGTAGCCAAGGGCGCCGTAGACTTGGGCAAGCTGCAAGACGAAGAGGAAAAGAAAGCTGCGGAAGAAGCCGCTGAAGCCTTCAAACCGGTGTTGGCCAAGCTCAAAGAAGCGCTGAAAGACAAGGCCGAAGACGTGCGCGTGACCACACGCCTGGTGGACTCACCCGCCTGCTTGGTGGTGACCGATGACGGCATGAGCCAGCAATTGGCCCGCATGCTCAAGCAAGCGGGGCAGGCCGTGCCGACCTCCAAGCCGGTGCTGGAGGTCAACCCCGAGCACGCCTTGGTGAAGAAGCTGGACGGCAGTGTGCACTTCCATGATCTGGCGCACATCTTGTTTGACCAGGCCCTGCTGGCCGAAGGCGGCATTCCGGAAGACCCCGCTGCCTACGTCAAGCGTGTGAACGCGCTGCTGGTGTAAAAGTTTTTTACACCCACACCCATAGCCTCGGCAGTGCAAGCTGCCGAGGCTTTTTTTATAAGCGTTTTAGGCTTCTTGTGCTTATAAATAAAGCGCTGGCAGCTATGGTTTTATTCCCGCGTTCGCATGCCGTGCAAGCTGGGTTGCAGTGCGTGCCCCCGCAGATTTGCGCACAATGCAGGGATGAAAAAACTGTGGATTTCCATCGCTCTGCTGTCCTTGCTGGCGGGGTGCTCTACCTCGGCAGGTGTCGGGGTGGGTGTGCCCGTGGGGCCGTTTCGCATCGGCGTGGGTATGGGAACCGGGGGCGTATCTGCAGGCGTGGGCACCGGTGTGGGGCCGGTGGGTGTGGGCGTCGGGGTGAACCAGCGCGGGCAAGTGACGGGGAGTGCCGGTGTCGGGGCATCCGTGCCTGTGGGCGGTGCGAGCGTGGGGGCGGGCGTTGGAACTTCAACGGTCTTGCATGACCCCAAGGCTGGTTCTGCGTCCAAGGCGGAGCCTGCTGCAGCGCCTGACACTGCGCGGCCCTCCTCGGCGCCCGCTGCATCGGGCGCCGGTGCTGTGCAGTGGCGCGATGCGCAAGGCAATCTGGTGCCGGAGTGCCGGGTGCGTGGTGGCTGCTAATCGTCGCTCACGATGCGGTTGCGGCCACCACGTTTGGCACGGTACAGGCGCGCATCGGCAATCGACAGAATTTGCTGGCTATGTCCCAGCTGATGGGGCAGCTCTGAAGCGACACCGATACTGACCGTCACAAACGCTGCGGCCTGCGCTTGTACATGCGGCAAGCGCAGCGCTGCAATTGCTGCCTGAATGTCGTGGGCCAGTTTCAAGGCACCATCCAAGGTGGTATCGGGGAGCAGGCACACAAACTCTTCTCCGCCATACCGGGCGACCATGTCGCCGGGGCGATGGAGGCACTGCGCAATCGCGTGGGCCACTTGCTGCAGGCACTCATCGCCATGCACATGGCCGTAGTGATCGTTAAAGGCTTTGAAGTCATCCACATCCAGCATCAGCAGCGCCAGTGGCTGGTTGTGGCGCTGCATGCGGCTGAATTCACGCGTGAGCATGGTGTTGAAGTAGCGGCGGTTTGCGATGCCTGTTAAACCATCAGCATGCGACAGCCGCTCTAGCAGGTTGCGCTGTTGCGCCAATTGCAAATGATTGCGCACGCGTGCCAGCAATACGGCAGTGCGAAAGGGCTTGGCAATAAAGTCTGCGGCCCCCATGTTCAGGCCTACTTCTTCGGCACTGGCATCAGAGATACCCGTCAAAAAGATTACCGGGATGTGCGCGGTGCGCGGCTCATTTTGCAGGCGGCGAAACACCTCAAAACCGTCCATTTCGGGCATGAGTACATCCAGCAAAATCAAATCTGGATGGTATTGCAGCGCCATCTCCAGCCCCTTTTGGCTGGATGTCGCGGTTTGCACATCACACAGCGTACCTACGACACTCGCGATCAGTGCAGCATTAATTTCCACATCGTCAATCACCAGCACTTTTTGTGCTTGTGTCGCGGACAGCAGCTGTGGGTGAATGGGCAACCAACTTGCGTAGGGCATGGCGCTTAATGGTGGGGTGAAGTGGTCGTGCAGTAGGCCTGGAGTTCGAGCACGCCAGCCTCGGCGGATTGGGCTACATGGTGTGCCAACTCCATGGCGCGCTCCGAGTCCGATGCTTTTAACGCGGTAGTCAATGCGGACGACAGATGGCCCAGGCGCATCAGCCCGAAGGTCGCTGCTGTGCCCGTCAGCTTATGCGCTTGCGCACGCATGGCTTGCCAGTCATGTTGCAGCGCCAGTGCAGGAAGTTGGCGGGCACGCTGTAGGCTGTCATGGGAGAACTGGTTGACCAATTGCTGCAGTTTGGCGCTATCAAACAATTGGGCCAGTGCATCGATGGCGCTGGGCTCAAAAACGGGGGGTAATGCGGCGGCCTGCCGATGGGTGGCGGAGGGCGCTTCGGAGGTAGGCCCTGCACTGCCCAGCCATTCTTGCAATGCATGGTGCAGTGCAGATTCCAGCAAAGGTTTGCTCAAATGCGCATTCATGCCGGCCGCATGGGCGCGTTCTACGTCTTGCACCGCGGTGTGTGCAGTCATTGCAATGACGGGCAAATGTGCAAAGCCCGGGCGTTGGCGCAGCGCCTGGGTGGCGCTGAGGCCATCCATGTGCGGCATTTGAATGTCCATCAGCACGCAGGCGTAGTAGCCGGGGCCTGCGTGCTCTAGCCGCTCCAGCGCCTGCAATCCGTCTTCGGCAACTTCCGTTTGCAGGCCCAGTACATGCAGCATGCCCTCAGCCACGGCGCGGTTGAGGGGGTTGTCATCCACCACCAAAATGCGCAATCCCTGCCAGGTATTGGCAGGGGTGTGCGACTGCTGCTGGAGTGCCGGCGTTTGCGTGGGGGCGTGGACGTAAGAGCGCGCAGGCTCCAAGACGGCAGTGAACCAGAAGGTGCTGCCTTGGCCCAAGGTGCTGTGCACCCCGGCCGAGCCACCCATCAATTGCGCCAGGGCGCGCGAAATGGTTAAGCCAAGGCCTGTGCCGCCAAAGCGCCGCGTGATGGAGTTATCGGCTTGCTGGAAAGCTTCAAACAACAAGGGCAAATGGTCTGCCGGAATGCCGGGGCCGGTGTCTTTGACGCTCACGTGCAGCACGATGCGGTGCAAGGTGCTGCTGGCATCCAAGCGCAAGGCAATGTGAATGTGCCCGGACGTGGTGAACTTGATGGCGTTGTTGATGTAGTTCAGCAATATCTGCGCAATGCGATGGGGGTCGCCGCGCAGGTGATCGGGCACCTCGCGTGCCATTTTGTAGTTGAGTGACAGCCCTTTTTTGCTGGCATCTTCATGGCACATGCTGAGCACATCTAGCACCACGTTCTCCAAGCTGAAGTCAGTGCTCTCCAGCTTGAGCTGCCCCGCATCAATCTTGGAGAAGTCTAAGACTTCATTGACGATGCCGCGCAAATGCTGGCCCGCTCGCAAGATGTTGTAGAGCTGCTCACGCTGAGGCTGCGGCAGATCGGCTTTCAGCAGCAGCTGCGTCAGGCCCAAAATGGCATTGAGGGGCGTGCGAATTTCGTGGCTGATGCTGGCTTGCAGGGTGGAGCGCTCTGCCGCGCTTTGCTCCGCATGGCGTTTGGCTTTTTCGAGTGCGCGCGACTGCTGCATTTCTTTGGTGACGTCCAGCCACACGCCATTGAAAGTAATGCTGCCGTCGCTTTCTTGGTGCGGGTTGGCGCGGGTTTTGATCCAGCGGGTGACGCCATCGAGCATCACGATGGACTGATCAAAGTCCACAGGCGTCAAGGTCCGTGCACTTTCCGCAAAGTGTTGTTCGGCCATGCGTGTGGCCTGCTGGTCGTGATGGCGAATCACTTCGGCGGCATGAACAATGCCCGTGTCTGCATCGGAGGGCATGCCCATGAGTTGCGCCCACTGCGGGCTGGCAAAACGCAGGCGCAGTGCCCCGCCCGGCGCGAGCTTCATCTGGAAGACGGCACCGGGCAACGCGCTGGTGAGTTGCTGCAATTGTTCAGTCAGCAAGTGGTTGTGCTGGTGCAAGGCAAGCTCGCGCTCGAGCTGTGCCGCTTCTTGCAAGGCCGTGGCAAAGCTTTGCAAGGTGCGCGCCATGGTGCCGATTTCATCGGCGCGATCTTGGTCGGCAATCTGGAGGTGGTAGTCGTGCCTGCTCATGCGTTGCATGCTGGCAGTAAGACGGCCAATCGGTTGCGATACGTGGCGCAGGGCAATCCAGGCCGCACATGCTGAAATGGCCAGCACGCTCAACCAGCCGGCCAGCGTGGTGGTGGTGATGGCGGCTTGGGTGCTGTGCTCTACATCCTGCGACGTGGCCTGGAAAAACGTTTGGCTTTCCGTGCGCAGCATATGGACTTCGGTCAGCAGATGGGTCAGCGCAGGCGTAAAGCTTTGGCTCAGCACGATCAGCGCGTGCTGCGCCTGCCGCTGCAAGCTGGCGGTGACGACGCTGCGCCCCGCCGCAAACATATGGCGTGACTGGGTGAGCACTTGGTCCAATTGCAGTTCATGCTCTGGCAGTAGGGCATAAATTTCATGCAAATTGGCCTCAAAGCGTTGCTGCATCAGCGCGAGGTGCTCTTGAGATAGGAGTATTTGGTCCTCATGGCTTGCGGTGAGCACCGTATGCACCAAGGCAGACACCTCCGCGAGGTGTTGCCGCACCAAGGCCACGCGGCTGGTGGTTGCGTCTTGTTGCGCCATCAACTGGTGGTAGCGCGACTCAATGCGCTGCATGTGCCAGGTGGCATAAACCGTGATCGTGGCAGAGGCAACCCCCATCAAGGCGACCAGCAGCACGATTTTGGCAGTCAAACTGAGAGAAAGGTGCTTCATGGGGAGCGATAGCGGTCGGCGCGTGGACTGTCAGTCGAAGGAATCGGAGACGCAAGCATACGGCCTTGCGGCCCTGCAAGGCTAAAACAGATCGCGATGTTGGCAGTCTGCGGCTGTTGTACCGCTGGGCGGCGATGCGCAGCCCGCATGGGCAGTGATGGCAGCCTACAAAGAAGCGCTAGGCCGGCCGCTCTTGCAGCGTGGCAGGCCAAGGAGGGCGCAGTACAGCGCTGCGCCGACCGGGCATATCAAGCAGGTTCCACCACTTTTTCGGGGGCCGACAAAATTTCCAGCCGGTAGCCCAAGCCGTAAATCGCGCTGAGCTGGTAAATCTGGCCATCGCCGTGGAATTGCCCCAATTGCAACTTGGTGCGCAGTCTGGAGGCGTGGGTGTCGAGCGTGCGCGAAGGCGTAGGGGTGATATTGCCCCACACGGCTTCGGTCAGGTGGTTGCGGGACAGCAATCGGCCGCAGTTTTGGAATAAGAACTCTGCCAGTTCATATTCGCGGTGCTTGAGTTCAATCGGCTGGTTGTTCAAATAAACGGTGCGCGCGACAGGATCAAGGCGGTACGGCGAAAAATCCAGCCGCATGGTGGAGACGTCCGGGTAGGCGCGGCGCATCAGCGCGGTGACACGTGCCATGAGCTCTTGCACACGCAGAGGCTTGACCATGAAATCATCGGCACCGGCGTTGAAAGCGGCAACAATGTCTTGCTCCTCGTGGCGCTGGCTGGCAAACAAGATAGGCAGTTTGCTGCCGCCCGCATCGCGCAGGGCGCGCACCACCTCAATGCCGCTCAGGCCGGGCAGCAGCCAGTCAACGATCAAAAGGTCAAAGCTTTCGCGCCGCATGGCGCGCAGCAAATCTTCCCCCGTCTCAAACAAGATGGTGGCGTGGCCCATTTGGTGAATGGTGGCTTCCACCAGCTTCAGGAAAATTGGATCGTCGTCCAGAACAGCAATGCGCATGGCAGTGTTGTAACAAAAAATTTCACATTGTGGTGTGCGGCAATGCAAATGAATGCAAAACTGCGGGATATGTCTGTCGCTGCGGCGTTCATTTGGGCGTATGGCGTTGCTTTTTAATGGGAGGTGGCAATCCAGCTGATATTTAATTAGAAAGTGAGTGCGTGCTTTCTGTTTGACTTGGAGTGTCCGAAGTTTGCAACTGACTGAGTGCCTCGAAAGGTAATTGCTGCTTGACCAGGATGACCGTGCAGGGTGCATCGCGTGCCACCCGCATGGGTACGGTGGCGATCAGGCGTTGCATTTGCAGGCCATGGGTGGCGGCACCAAGGATGAGCAAGCCCACGTTATTGCCTTGCGCGTAGCGCACGATGGCTTGAGCGACGTCGGAGGCTTCAAGGACGTGGTAACTCACACCATGCCCCCCCGTCTCCAGCCCTTGGGCCCAGTGTTTGAGCCTCGCTAGGTGGGTGCGGTGCAACTGCGTTTCGCTGCGGCTGCTGTCGGTGCTGCTGCTGTCCGAGGGCGAGATCACGGTCACGACCGCAAGGCGCGCTCCTGGCCGGGTGGACAGCGAGCGCGCTACCGCTTGCCGCAGGCTGTACAGCGTGGCATCGCTCACGTCTTTGTGTGGCACGGCCACCATCAGGATCGGCACTTCGGTGATTTGCTGCACAGGCAAGGGGCTGGGCTGGTATTCCATGCCGGCGGCGGTGATCCAGCGGCGTAGCTTACCCAGCAAAGGTATGCCGTGCAGGCGCATGCCGCGGCGTGTGATGGGCACTTGTCCTGGGTTGACTAGGTCAAAGGCCAGCTCGGCGGCGCTAGCATAGCGTTGGGCGGCGGCTGGCTCCAGGCAGCGCAGGATGATTTCTTGCAGCCAATCGGGCACGTCAGCGCGCAGCGCACGCGGCGGTGTGGGCGCCATCCACATGCGTTGGCGCATGCCGCCTTCGGTGGTGGGTGCGCCGAAAGGCAATTCGCCCGTGGTCAGTTCATAGAGCATGACGCCGATGGCAAAAATATCGCTGCGCACATCGCCGCGCACGCCCACAATTTGCTCGGGTGCAATCCATGCCGGTGAGCCCACGGCTTTGCGCAATTCTTCGGCCAGCAAATCGGGGTAGTGCGCGTGGCAAGACAGGCCAAAGTCCAGCAGCACCGCGTTGCCGCTGTCTTGGATGATGACGTTGCCGGGCTTGAGGTCCAGGTGGCAGCAGTTTTGCTGATGCAGGCTGTGGGCGGCCTGTGCCATGGCCGCTCCCAGTTGGGCAATGGTGTCGATGGCCAAGGGGGCAGGTTGATCCAGCCAGTGCTGCAAGGTGTGGCCCGCCATGTGTTCCATCACCAGGTAGGGCAGCCGCACCAGATCTCCCGCTGCCACAAAGCGTGGCACATGGGGGCCGTGTAGCGCGGGCAGAATTTGCAGCTCCATCTCAAAACTGACGATGTTTTCTGCACCGTCGCCCGCGGTCATGCGCGGGATTTTCATCACCATCGGAAAGCCGGGGGCTGCCGCTGGCCGCATGGTTGGTGCGTAACGCACGCTGTAGATGTGGGCCATGCCGCCTGCGTGGATGCAGTCCTCCACCATAAAACCATCAATTTCGGTGCCGGGGGTGAGCTTTTTCATCGGCCTTGCTCCAAGCGCTCGGCAAAGCTGCTGGGCATGCCGCTGCGCTGCAGTGCCTGTACGGCGGCGGGGTGGTCGTAGGCGACGCGGTGGAACGTCATGGTGGCGTTGTGGGCGTCGTACAGCGCATACATGGCGCGCACATCGCCATCGCGGGGCTGGCCGCAGGAGCCCACAATCGCCAGCCACTGGCGGTGTGCGGGCACCGGGATGGGCACGCCGGGTTGGGGCACAAAGCGCATCAGCTTGGCGGTGGGGGTGAGGTAGTACAGCGACTGGTGGTGTACGTGGCCGCTGAACACATAGCGGATGGCGGGGTCGATGTCGCTGGCAGCGGTCATACTGCGCTCGGCCATGACGCTGTTTTCAATGTAGGTCCAGCGTTCGGGCTGGTGGGCGCTGGCGTGTACCAGCAGCACACTGCCGTGCTGGCTGAGCAAGGGCAACTGCTCCAGAAACTGCAGGTGCACGGGGGCGAGCTGCGCGTGGGTCCACTGCGCGCCTTGCTCGCCCATATGCACGATGTCGCTGGGCGGGTGCAGTGCCAGGTCATCGTGGTTGCCGCGCACGATCCATGCGCCTTCTTGCACGGCATGCATGATGGTGTCGAGCACCGCTGCGGGGCTGCCGCCGTAGCCGAGCATGTCGCCTAAAAAAGCCATTTGCGTGGTGCCTTGTGCGCGCGCATGGGCCATGCAGGCCTGCAGCGCTTGCAAGTTGGCGTGAATGTCAGAAAACAAAGCCAGTTTCATGCTGTCCATGGTTGCGCGAAAAGCTGGCGGCAGGCTTGCATGACACACTGGGGCTTACCCGAGATGGGTGGATAAAAAATGAGCGCTTGGTGCTTTATTTAAAAGCGTTTCGATAAGTTTTTGCTTTGAAAGCATTGTTGGAAAATCGCTGGCCGCTATTGTTTTTATTCGCCCGATGTGGCTTGTCTTGCTGGCACACTGCAGCGCTTATGTCGTTGCCCACCCCCAGTTACACCGAAGTCTGTGAAGACCGCGATTTTGTCGAGTGGCACCGTGGCTGCCCTTGGTGTGCGGTTTGGCTGATCCGGCTGGAGCATCCGCAGGTGATTGCACAGGTGGCACAAGCCCGTTCCAGCGTTCAGCAATCGCTGCTGCCGCGCTATGCCCGCCAGCCCCATGTCACGCTGGGCTACCGGGGCTTGATGGCTGCGGCAGAAGGCACCCACGCTGCCGCAGAGTTTGGTGTGGCGCAATTGCACACTGATATTCAGGCGCTGCAAGCGGCGCAGTTACAGCCATTTGCGCTGCAGATACAGGGAGTGGGGAGCTTTGCCACCGTGCCGTATCTGGCGGTTGCACCGACTACGGCTTTGCTTGCCGCGCATGCGGCACTGCTGGCGCATGGGTCGCACCCTGGCTGGCGTTATGTGCCCCACGTCACCCTGGGGCACTACGGCAGCCGTTTACCTCTGCAGACGGTGTTGCTGCAGTTGCAGTGCGGTGTGCCTGCGGCCTGGAATTGGCAGGCACCGGTCACGCAGCTGTGGCTGGCACGCTACCGCACCCACGATATTGCGGGTGCGCTGAGCTTTGAAGGGTATTTTGATTTGCGCACCCAGGCTTACCATGCGCTGGCCGATGCATACATCAGCCCTGCGGCCCTCAATCAATCGTGAGGGTGACGGGGATGTTGCCGCGGGTGGCGTTGGAATAGGGACAGACTTGGTGTGCGGCATCCACCAGCGACTGGGCCTGGGCTTTGTCCATGCCCGGCAGATGAATGTGCATGCGCACGGCAATCCCAAAGGCTGGGCCGACAGGCCCTAAATCCACCTCTGCATCCACCGACACATCGGGCGGTAAGCTGATCTTCTGGCGTGCAGCCACTGCTTTGAGGGCGCCAATAAAGCAGGCAGAGTAGCCGGCCGCAAACAGTTGCTCAGGGTTGGTGCCAGTGCCGCTGCCGCCTGGTGGCGTGAGCTGAATGTCCAGTTTGCCATCGTGCGTGCGCGAAGCACCTTCGCGGCCGCCGGTGGTGTGTGCGTGGGCGGTGTAAAGCACTTTGTCCAGTTGCTGGGCCATGACGAATCTCCATCGTTCAACATTGAGGAAGTGAGCGTGCAAGCGCCCTTGCAGGCATGCCGCAGTCAATGTACCTGCGCGGCGCCGGCAAGGGCGTAGGTCATCGCGCAAAACGCAAACGCCCAGCGGCGTGGTGCGGCTGGGCGTTTTCTGGATGGTGCGCGGGTTTAGTAGGTGTACACGCCTTGGCCGGTTTTGCGGCCCAAACGGCCGGCGGCCACCATTTCACGCAGCAAATAGCAAGGGCGGTACTTGCTGTCGCCGAATTCTTCCAGGTACACCTCCATGACGGCCAGGCACACGTCCAGGCCAATCATGTCAGCCAGCGCCAGGGGGCCAATCGGCTGGTTGCAGCCCAGCTTCATGCCCGCATCAATGTCTTCCGCCGTGGCCGTACCTTCGCTGAGGACGTAGAAGGCTTCGTTGATCATGGGCACCAGAATGCGGTTCACCACAAAGCCAGGTGCATTTTTGACGGTGATGGGGCTCTTGCCCAGCTTTTCCGACAAGGCCTTGACGGTGTCGTGGGTGGCATCGCTGGTCTGCAGGCCACGAATGATCTCCACCAGCGCCATCATGGGCACGGGGTTGAAGAAGTGCATGCCGATGAACTTGTCGGCGCGCTGAGTGACGGCGCCCAGCTTGGTGATGGAGATGGACGAGGTGTTGGTGGCAACCAGTGTCTCAGCAGGTAGCGTGTCATCCAACTGCTTGAGGATTTTGACCTTGAGATCGTAGTTCTCGGTGGCGGCCTCAATCACCAACTGGGCGGGCTTGAGGTCGTCATAGCTGGTGGAGGTCTTGATCAGCGACAGGGCTTTTTCTTTGTCGGCGACGGTGATTTTTTCTTTTTTGATCAGGCGGTCAAGGCTGCCCGAGATAGTGGACAAGCCCTTTTGCACGGCGGCTTCCGAAATGTCCACCATCACCACAGCAACGCCTGAAACGGCACATGCTTGTGCAATGCCGTTGCCCATGGTGCCTGCGCCAACGATGCCTACGGTTTGAATGCTCACGGTTGTATCTCCCTAGTTAATGATTGGTATGCGGGGAAGATGGTATCCAAATTCTGAAGTAGAGCGCGTAACGTAGGTGCCTTCAAGCTGCGGGAGCGGTCTGCATGAATGAAGTATTTGACTATGTCGTAATTGGCGCAGGCTCTGCGGGCTGTGTGCTGGCAGGTCGGCTGAGTGAAGATGGTCAGCACCAGGTGTGTGTCCTGGAGGCCGGAGGCACAGATGCCACGCCATTGGTGCAATGCCCGGCAGGTCTAGCGGCCATGTCCAAAGCTCCGCACCTCAATTGGGCGATGCAAACCGTACCGCAGGCAGGTTTGAACGGGCGGTGTGGCTATCAGCCGCGCGGAAAGGTGCTGGGGGGCAGCAGTTCGGTCAACGCGATGATTTATCTGCGGGGGCAGCCGCAAGACTATGACGGCTGGGCGGCACAAGGTAATCCCGGGTGGGCTTGGGCGGATGTCAAGCCGTGGTTTTTGAAGGCGGAGCACAACGAACGCGGGGCCGATGCCTGGCATGCCCAAGGTGGGCCGCTGAATGTGGTGGACTTGCAGCAGCCCAACAGCTTGAGCCAGGACTTTGTCGAAGCGGGCGTGCAAGCGGGGTTTGCGCGCAATACAGACTTCAATGGCGGCAGCCAAGAAGGTGTAGGGCTTTACCAAGTGACCCAGAAAAATGGGGAGCGGTGGAGTGCCGCCAAGGCTTACCTCACACCGCATTGGGGGCGCCGTAATCTGCAGGTGCGTACCGGGGCGCAGGTGCTGCGGATTGTGCTCACAACTACCGAGGCAGGGCTGCGTGCAACGGGGGTGGAATATGAGCGTGGCGGTGTGCGCCACACAGTGCATGCGCGCCGCGAGGTGTTGTTGAGTGCCGGTGCGTTGTTGTCGCCGCAGATACTCATGCTGTCGGGCATCGGGCCTGCGGCGCATTTGAGAGAGGTGGGTGTGCAGCCTGCGCATGATTTGCCAGGCGTGGGCCACAACCTGCACGACCATCTGGATGCGCTGCTGGTGGCAGATGCTCCCCAGCTGACGCAGTCCTTTGGTTGGTCCGCGACAGGGCTGATGCACATGGTGCAAGGTGCATGGGAGTGGCACAGCAAGCGAACCGGCAGGTTAACTACCAATTTTGCGGAAGCAGGTGCTTTTCTGAAAAGCAGCCCCGAAGTATCACGGCCTGATTTGCAACTGCATTTTGTGGTGGCCAAACTCATCGACCATGGGCGCCAGACCGTTTGGGGGCATGGTTTTTCCTGCCATGTGTGTGTGCTGCGCCCACAAAGCCGTGGCACGGTCAGGTTGCGCAGTGCAGACCCCTTGACGTTGCCATTGATCGACCCCAACTTCTTGGCAGTGGAGGACGACTTGCAGCGCACCGTCCGGGGGGTGCAAATGGCACGTCGCATCTTGGCGCAAACCGCTTTGGCGCGGCATCGCGCGCAAGAGCTGCCTCGTTCCGCGAGCGCGCAAACGCCTGGGGAAATTGCACAGTGGGTGCGGCAAACTGCAGACACGATTTACCACCCAGTGGGCACCTGCCGCATGGGGCGTGGGGCGATGGATGTGGTGGATAGCCAATTGCGTGTGCACGGGGTGCTAGGGCTGCGGGTGGTGGATGCTTCTATTTTTCCGAGCATTCCAAGTGGTAACACGAATGCGCCCACCATCATGGTGGCCGAAAAAGCGGCATACATGGTGCTGTCACACGCAGAGAAAACGTTTGCGGCAGCGGGCTGAATGTGCGCTGGAGTCCTACAGCGCAGGAGGCGTGTGCTGTGTGTCGCCTGTTTACAAAAAGTAAATCTTGCGCGAGCTGTAACGGGTGCGCTTTGCCCTAGCTGGAACGCCTGTCAGGATAATCCGGCGGCCAAAGCGCCTATTGCATACTTTGAAGACAGTAGTGCGGCGAAAGCTTGATCAGTGTCAAGGCTGGAGCCTTTGGATTTGGTGGAAGTCCTTCTTTTCTTGAGAATCAGATGTTTCGGGCTTGATACAAGCTGTAACGCTGCATGGAGATGAAGTGACTGCTGAAAATAACCAGAAAGATTTGCAAGCTGAAGCTGCTCAAACTTTGGATGATCGCGTACGCGCTGCGTTGAGTGCTTCGACCATGGGCCTGTCGCCCGTGGCCTTGGGGTTGGCAACAGCCGACTGGTGCATGAATTTGGCATCTTCCCCCGGCAAGCAAATGACACTGGCGCAACGTGCGCTGCATCTGGCGCAGGAGGCTGCGCAAGCCAGTGTGCAACCTACAGGTGAGCGTGATGCGCGCTTCAAAGACGCGGCGTGGCAGCAGTGGCCTTACAGCGCCATGAAGGAGGGCTTCAAGGCCAGTGACCGCTGGTGGCGGGAGGCGGCGCAGGTGGAAGGTATGACGCGCCATCACCGTCAGCTGATGGATTTCTTTGCCCGGCAATGGATGGATGCCTTGGCACCTTCCAACTGGGCGATTACCAATCCCGAGGTGCTGGCCAAGGCCAAGGAAACGCGGGGCGCAAGCTTGCGTAAGGGCTTTGAGCTGTTTGTGCAAGATCAGCAAGCGGCACACCAAGCCAAAGCCGATACACCGGCGCAAGCGCTGGAGCCACTGGAGTTCGCCGTCGGCAAAGATGTGGCCTGCACGCCTGGCAAAGTGGTGTTTCGCAACCACTTGATTGAGCTGATTCAATACAGCCCCAGCACTGACAAAGTGCTGCCAGAGCCTGTGCTGATCGTGCCGTCTTGCATCATGAAATACTACATTTTGGATTTGTCGCCGCACAACTCCATGGTGAAGTACTTGGTTGGTCAAGGGCACACCGTGCTGATTGTGTCTTGGCGCAATCCCGACGCATCAGACCGAGACCTGAAGATGCAGGACTATCTGAGTACAGGTGTCTTGCAGGCGATGGCAGCCGTCAAAACGGTAACCGGTGCTCGCAGCATTCACACCATGGGGTATTGCTTGGGAGGTACTTTCTTGGCGATTGCAGCGGCCGCCTTGGGGCGCCTGAAGCGCAAGAAAACACGCACCGAAAAAGAGCAGGCCTTGATTCCCTCTGATATGCCGGAACTCAGTTCGGTCATCTTGCTGGCAGCGCAAACTGACTTTTCCGAACCCGGGGAGTTGGGCGTATTTATCGACGAGGCGCAACTGGCCAATTTGCGCCAGAGCATGAATGAAAAGGGGTATCTGTCAGGCAAGCAGATGGGCGGTTCTTTCCAGTTCTTGGCCTCCAAGGATTTGGTGTGGTCGCGCAACACACGGCGCTATCTGATGGGTGAGGATGACGCCAGTTTTGATTTGATGAGCTGGAATGCGGACCAGACCCGTTTGCCCGCACGCATGCACAACGAATACCTGACTTCGATGTTCTTGAACAACGCCTTGGCAGCCGGGCAGTACCGTTTTGCGGGTGCAACGGTGGCGCTGATGGATATTGATGCGCCCATGATGGTGGTGGGTACCACCCGGGATCACGTCTCGCCGTGGAAGTCGGTCTACAAAATCCATTTGCAGACCGACACGCACGTGACTTTTGTGCTGGCTGCAGGCGGGCACAACGCCGGGATCGTGTCCGAGCCGGGGCGCCCACGTCGCAGCTATCAAATCGCCAGCGTGGAAGACGGTGCAGGCTGGATGGATCCCGATGACTGGGCAGCGCAGACCCCTGTGGTACAGGGCTCCTGGTGGGAGGCGATGAATCAGTGGATCAAGCAGCGCTCAGGCGCAGCGGTCAAAGCCCAACCCATCAAAGCCGAGCACGTGGTGTGCGATGCGCCGGGTGAATACGTCATGGTGCGTTACGCAGATTGAGGGCCTTCGGGCCCACGTAAGAGGTTGCGCAAGGCAGCAATGCGAGGCATTGCCTGCTTTCTACATAACAAAAGAGGGAGTGATGAGATGACGAATGCAGCAGCATTTACTTTGGTGGGCAAAAAAGGGCTGGTTCTGGGGGTGGCGAACGAGCGCTCGATTGCGTGGGGCTGCACAGCATTGGCGCGTGCGCAAGGTGCTGAGGTGGTGGCTTCTTGCTTGAATGAAAAAGCGCGCCAATGGGTAGAGCCCCTGACGGCGCCGATTGGTGTGGACTTGGTGAATTGCAACGTCGAAGAAGACGGGCAGCTGGAAGCCTTGGTCAAGCATGCGGTGGATAAGTTTGGCAAGCTGGACTTCGTGATTCACTCGATTGCATGGGCGCCTCTGGAAGACCTGCACGGTGATGTGGTGGACAGCTCGCGGGAGGGTTTTGCCCGTGCCGTGAGCGTGTCGTGCCACTCCTTTGCGGAGCTGGCCAAGTTGTGCGCGCCGCACATGAAAGACGGTGGCAGCATGCTTTCCATGAGCTATCTGGGCTCCGGTGAAGCAGTGCCTAACTATGGGCTGATGGGGCCGGTGAAAGCAGCCCTGGAGTCCATGGTGCGCTATATGGCGATGGAGTTGGGACCACAGAACATCCGCGTGCATGCGGTCTCTCCGGGCCCCATCTTGACGCGTGCAGCATCTGGGATTGCAGACTTTGATGGCTTGATGGCTACCGCCCAAGCCAAGGCACCGCTGCAGCGCCTGGTGACGCTGGAAGAAATTGCCCAGCTGAGCGCATTTTTGTGTTCAGACGCGGCATCGGGCATGACCGGGCAGACCATTTACGTGGATGGCGGAGTGCACGCGGTCGATTAACGCTCGACGTTGGAAAAACTGCTGCAGTGCCCTGCCACTGCAGATGTAGAAGATGTAAATCAAGGGAGAGCCGTATGAATACCCAAGCACCAGCCATCGACTGGATGGAAAACGTGACGTATGACGAGCTGGCGGTGGGCGACAGCGCGCGGTTGCTGCGCACTGTGACACTGCAAGATATCCAAGCCTTTGCGGCGGTCTCGGGGGATATCAATCCGGCTCACCTGAATGCCGAATATGCCGATGCGACCATGTTCCATGGCGTGATTGCACACGGTATGTTGGGCGCAGCTTTGATCTCTGCATTGTTTGGTACGCAGTTCCCTGGCCCAGGCACCATTTATCTGGGGCAAGAGCTGAAGTTCACCAAGCCCGTGCGCATTGGCGATACCTTGACCGTGGTGGCTACGGTGGCGGAGAAGGACGACGAGAAAAAGCGCGTCAAGATGGACTGCCTGGTCACCAACCAAAAGGGGGAGGTGGTGCTCAAGGGCGAGGCCAAGCTGATGCCGCCGACGCAGAAGGTGAAAGTGCCCAAGATTGATGCGCCGCAGATTCAGCTGTTCGACCCCGAGGCGCGGTTCAAGGAGTTGCTGTCACGGGTAGAGACACTGGAAGCGGTGCGCTGCGCCGTTGTGCACCCTTGTGATGAAGGCTCGCTCAGTGGTGCGATGGACTCTGCGCGCCATGGCTTGATCGTGCCGGTGCTGATCGGCCCCGAAGGGCGTATCCGTCGTGTGGCGCAAGAGGCGGGAATCAGCCTGGAAGGCGCAGAAATTATCTCCGTGGAGCACAGCCATGCCGCGGCAGAGCTGGCTGCAGCCATGGCCGCCCGCAATGAGGTGGAAATTTTGATGAAGGGCAGCCTGCATACCGATGAGCTGCTCAAAGCGGTGCTGGCACAACCCGCATTGCGCACAGGACGCCGTTTGTCACACGTCTTCCGGTTTGATGTGCCGCGCTACGCCAAGCCGCTGCTTATTACCGATGCGGCCATCAATATCCGTCCGAGCTTGCAAGAGAAGGTGGATATTGTGCAAAACGCGATCGACTTTGCGCGCGTGCTGGGCACGCCAACACCCAAGGTGGCGATCTTGTCAGCGGTCGAGATGGTGACGCCCAGCATCCCTTCGACACTGGACGCCGCTGCGCTGTGCAAAATGGCCGATCGCGGACAAATTCAAGGTGGAGAGCTGGACGGCCCACTGGCTTTTGACAATGCCATTTCCATGGATGCCGTGCGCATCAAGGGCATTGATTCCGGGGTGGCGGGGCAGGCAGACATTTTGGCGGTTCCAGACTTGGAAAGCGGCAACATGGTGGCCAAGCAGCTGGAATATCTGGCTGGCGCTTCAGGCTCCGGCCTGGTGCTGGGTGCCCGTGTGCCGATTGCGTTGACCAGCCGCGCAGATGGCCCGCGTGCACGCGTCGCCTCGTGCGTGCTGGCCGTGCTGTCCGCACACGATCATCGCCAGCAACAAGCGGCCAATGCTTGGAAAAAAGGCTAACTTAGCAAGGAGAGAAAGATGGCCATTTTGGCGGTGAATGCGGGGTCTTCCTCGCTGAAGTTTTCTTTGCATCCTTTGCAAGATGGTCAGGTGCAGCCGTTTGTGCTGTCCGGCAACATTCAGGGGCTAGAGCCACACGGCACTCCCGAGATGAGCTGGACATACTTAGGCAAAAAGCACGCTGAGGCGCTTGTAGTAAGCGCTGATAGCTCTCCTTTTGCAACTGCTTTGCAAGGTGTGCGGGCTTTGGTTCAGCGGCTGGAGGCTGCGCCCGACATTCAGGCGGTAGCGCACCGCGTGGTGCATGGCGGCGGGGTGTTTACGGAGTCAGTGCTGGTGACGCCAGAGATTCTGAACAAGCTCGCGTCCTTCAACTCTTTGGCGCCCTTGCACCAGCCGCACAACTTGGAAGGCATCCGCCAGTTTCAGGCTGCATTCCCAGAGCTGCCACAGATTGCCTGTTTTGATACGGCATTCCATGCCTCGATGCCCGAGGTGGACTATGCGTTCGCTCTGCCCAGGTCGCTGCAAGACCAGGGCGTGCGTCGCTATGGTTTTCATGGTTTGTCTTACCAATACATCATGTCCGTGTTGCAGGAGTACACCATCCGTGGGCGTGGCCGCGTGGTGATGGCGCACCTGGGCAACGGTGCCAGTCTGTGTGCTGCACTGGCCGGCAGCAGCGTGGCAACCACCATGGGTTTTTCAGCCTTGGACGGTTTGATGATGGGTACGCGCAGCGGTGCGCTGGATGCCGGTGTCTTGCTGTATTTGCTGGAGCAAGGCTGGACCCACGCGCAAATGGAAAAACTGCTCTATAAACAAAGCGGTTTGCTGGGGGTCTCAGGAATTTCTGCAGATATGCGCAAGCTGCGCGCGGATGGCAGCGAAAACGCACAGCGTGCGATTGACCAGTTCACGCACCGTGTCATCCGTGAAACCGGTGCCCTGGTGGCGTGCCTGGGCGGTTTGGATGCGCTGGCATTCAGCGGCGGAATTGGTGAGAACGATGCCGTATTGCGTGCACAGGTGTGTGAGCGCCTCGCGTGGCTGGGCATTCGCATGGATGCACAGCGCAACCAGGAAGCTTCTGGCAAGCAGGCCTATGCCATTCATGCGCCGGACAGCTCGGTCGAGATTTGGGTGATTCCGACCGACGAGGGGCGTGTGGCTGCGCGTGAAGCGGCAGCGTTGCTGGCCCGCCAGGACAAAGCTACGGCACAAGGGCAGGCGCCCGCAACGTCAGCGCTGGCTTAAGAGAGTTCGACGGCACGTGCTGGGGCCAACAGTGGGGGCGTGGTAGATGGTGCAAAGGCCAGTCTGCCGCGCCCTTGATTTTTGGCGGTGTACAGCGCGTTATCGGCTTGCTGGAGCAAAGAGGCGAAGGGGGGCGAGTTTTCAGCGCTTTGCAGCGCGCAACCCGCACTCAGATGCAAGGCAAAGCCCAGCTTGTGCAGTGATTGATCGTGCAGCGCAGTGCTCAGGCGCTGATAAAAACGCTCCACTTCCGCCTGGTTGGCATACATCAACAGACAAAACTCTTCGCCCCCCCAGCGAGCGGCAAGCTCTTCGGCGCGGATGTTGGCCTGAAGCACTTGCCCCAGAAGTTCCAGGGCTTCATCGCCCCTGGCGTGACCATGCTGGTCGTTGACGGCCTTGAAGTGATCCAAATCCAGCAGCACCACAGCCCAAGGCAGGTTTTGGCGTTGTGCCAGCGCTTGCCGCTGGGGCGCAGCTTGCAGCAGGGCCCGTCGATTCGCCAGGCCTGTGAGCTGGTCCGTCATGGCCATGTCGCGCAGCTTTTGGTTGGTTTCGTCACGCCAGGCCACCAGCATGCTCACCAAAGACAAACTGCCACACACCTGGGCAATCATGGCAAACAGGTGGTTGGGCAGGCTATCTTGGGTGAAACCTTCTTGGAAAAGTGCTTGGGAGGCCAGGTAAGACCGGGTCAACAGGCTCAACCCCATCACCGCGGCGCAAGCCGCCATCAGATACCGCCAGGACGAGGTGGCAGCGCGCTGGGGGCGCAGGCACATCCAGCCCAAGCTGGCAATGACGAGGGCATGGCAGGCGCTGTACCACGCCATGCGCAAGGGAATGCTGTCTATCAAAAAGGCAAAACCTACGGGGCCCAAGACACACACAACCATTACCAAGCGGCGCAAGGGCCGAGGGCCCAGCCAGTTTTGCAGCGCCTGGGCCATTTGCCACTGCGCAGCGGAGGCAGCACAGGCGGCCGCCAAGCTCAGCATTGGTGCCCAACCACTGTCCCGCAGCCGGGCTGCGGCCAAAATCAATCCCCAGCCCACGGCTTGCAGCACAAAATATTTCTGCGCATGCTGCGCTGCGGTGCTTACCGGGCTGCCCATCACCAAAGGCAATGCCATGCCGATCACCACCAAATTGATGGCAATTAAGACGGCCATGGATGCAAAGTCAAGTTGCATAGGGGAACTTTATTGGAAAGCAACTTCCGCAAAGCTGCGCAGCTTGCGGCTGTGCAGGCGCTGAGCACCGCCTTCGCGCAGCAGTTCCACGGCACGCATGCCAATGCGTAAATGCTGGTCGACACGCTCGCGGTAAAAGTGATTGGCCATGCCGGGGAGTTTGATCTCTCCGTGCAAAGGCTTGTCACTCACGCACAGCAGTGTGCCGTACGGCACGCGAAAGCGAAAGCCATTGGCGGCGATGGTGGCGCTTTCCATGTCCAGCGCGACGGCGCGGCTTTGGCTAAAGCGGCGCTGGGGTAGGTTGTCGGGCAATAGTTCCCAATTGCGGTTGTCGGTGCTGGCCACGGTGCCGGTGCGCATGATGCGCTTGAGGTCGTCGTCCGACACCTGGGCCACATCAGCCACCGCCTGCTGCAGTGCTTGCTGGATCTCGGCCAGCGCCGGAATCGGCACCCACAGAGGCAGTTCCTCGTCCAGCACATGGTCTTCGCGCACATAGGCGTGGGCCAGCACATAGTCCCCCAGGCGCTGGCTGTTGCGCAGCCCTGCGCAGTGGCCCAGCATCATCCATGCATGCGGGCGCAGAACGGCAATGTGGTCGGTGATAGTTTTGGCATTGGCAGGGCCGACGCCAATGTTCACCATGGTGATGCCGCTGCGGTCGGCGCGCACCAGGTGGTAGGCCGGCATTTGCGGCAGACGCGGGGGCATGGCGCCCAAGGCGTCGATGGCCTCTGGTGCCAAACCCGTGCGGCGGGTCACCACGTTGCCGGGTTCGATAAAAGCGATGTACTCGCTGTCCGCGTTGGCCATTTCGGCGTGGCCCAAGCGAATGAACTCGTCGATATAAAACTGGTAGTTGGTGAACAGCACATAGTTTTGGAACCACTCGGGTGCCGTGCCGGTGTAGTGGCGCAGGCGGTGCAGCGAGTAGTCAATACGCGGTGCGGTAAACAGCGACAAGGGCAGCGCGCCACCGGGGCGCGGGTGCCAGGTGCCATTGGCAATGCCGTCATCCATGGCGGCCAGGTCTGGCAGGTCAAAGACCTCGCGCATCATTTGGCGGCGTTCCGCGCTCAAGCTGCCTTCGACGTGGTCGTTGTCCGCGAACGAAAAGTGAACAGGAATGGGCTGTGTGCTCAGTCCCACTTCAAATTGCACATCGTGGTTGCGCTCCAGCAAGCTGAGCTGGGTGAGCAGGTAGTCAGAGAAAAGGTCGGGGCGGGTGATGGTGGTTTCGTAAAGGCCTGGATGGTCCAGAAAACCATAGGCCAGACCGGTGTCAGGCCTGCGTACGGTGTGGGCCTGAAGACGCAGCAACGGGTAACAAGCGCGCACGGGGTGGGCAAAGTCCTTGCCTTCCACGTACGTCTGCATGGCAGAGCGTAGATGCGCTATCTGCTGCTGGTACAGCGTTTTCAGATGTTGAACCGCATCGGCAGCACGGGTGAATACGGCGGCAGCCACAGGGGGAGAAGCAGCAGAAGGTGTGTAGTGCATGCACTTATTGTGGCGCACCCATTTGACAACGGTGTTGTTGCCAACGTAGGGCATCTTCGGCAGACATGGGGCGACAGAGGTAGTAGCCCTGAATCAGATCGCAGCCCAGATGCTTTAGCAAGCTCCATTGCGCTTTGGATTCCACCCCTTCGGCCACGGTGCGCAGATTCAAGCTGCGTGCCATTTGAATGATGGCGGTGACCAAGCTCACATCGTCTTGGTCTTGCGGCGTGTCTTTGATGAAAGCGCGGTCGATTTTGAGCTTGTCCAGAGGGTAGCGCTTGAGGTAGGCCAGCGAAGAGTAGCCTGTGCCAAAGTCGTCAATGGCCAGGCGAACGCCCAATTGCTGCAGGGCCTCCAGAGTCCCCAGTACATGTTCGGACTGTTTCATGAGCGTGGTTTCGGTCAGCTCAATCTCCAGCCACTGCGGGTCAATCCCGGTGTCGGTCAGCACCTGCTGCACCTCGGTCAGCAAATTGCTCTGGTTGAACTCAATGGCGGACATGTTGACGGAAACCACCACGGGCGGCAGGCCCGCATCCCGCCATGCGCGCAGTTGCTGGCATGCCGCACGCATCACCCAGCGGTCCACCAAAGAGATCAGGCCGCGAGATTCAGCAAAACTGATGAATTCACCCGGTGGCAGCAGGCCGCGCTCGGGGTGCTGCCAGCGCACCAGGGCTTCAAAGCCTTCCATGCGGTTGCTGTTCAGATCCCACTGGGGCTGGTAGTGCAACACCAGCCCTTGGTTGGTTTCGATGGCTTCGCGCAGCAGGCGGTCTTGCACCAGCAGTCGGCTGGGGCGCATATGCATGAGTGCGCTGTAGTACTGGTGGCTGCCATGCCCTATGTTTTTGGCCGTTTCCATGGCGGCGCTGGCGTTGAGCATTAGCGCTTCGGCAGTGTCGCCATCTTCCGGGTAGATGCTCACGCCAATCGAGGCGGGCAGGTTCACCAGCCCGTTGTGCAGGGCATAGGGCTTGGTGAGCACAAACCGCATCTCGCGCAAGATGCATTCGGGCTGGCATGCCGTCAAGGGAGAGGCTAAAACCACCACAAACTCATCAGCCCCCAGGCGTGCAACGAGGTCGTCAGGGTGCACTTTGCTGCGCAGGCGGCGCGCAGCCTCCACCAGCAGCTTGTCGCCTGCATCGTGGCCCAGTGAATCGTTGACATCTTTGAAACGATCCAAGTCCACATACAGCACGGCAGCGGGGCGCTGGCATTGCTCTGCACTTTGCAGCACCTGGCGCAACTGGCGCATCAGCCCTTGGCGGTTGGGCAGGCGCGTGAGCGGGTCGTGAAAGGCCAGGAAATGCATTTCCGCTTCGGCCCGTTTGCGCTCGGTAATGTCGCGCAGCACCATCAGGCCAATCACATCGCCATCCTCGGGCAGCAGGTGGACGGTGACTTCCACATGCAACTCTTGCCCGCTGTGGTGCAACAGGCGGGTTTCCTGGGCGTTGCTGGTGCCTTGTTCCACTATGGGTTGTGCACTGGCGCGCAAAACGTGGGGCAGTAGGTGCAGAATCGGGCGATCCACCAACTGGCTCAAAGGGTAGCCGGTGAGTGCAATGGCCGCAGGGTTGGCATCAAAAATGCGGCCATGGCGAAAGAAAATGATGGATTCACTGGTCGCTGCCGCATAGCGGCGCAGGCGGGTGTCGCTGTCTTGCAGCATTTGCATGGCATCGACCAGCGACAGGTTGTGCAGCGGCACCACCACGATGGCGCACACTTTGTGCTGGTGCGTCTGCGCGATTAGCTGGGTTTGGATGCGTTGCTGGTGGGCAAATGTCAGCGGTGTTTGCAGGCTGGTGCCCGATTGCTGGGCACTGGCCAGGCGCTCCAGCTCGCACAGCCAGCTGTTCCAGTCACAGGGGCTGAGGTAGTTTTGCAGCAGTTTGCCCTGCAGTTCCTGCGTGGGCATGCCAAGGAGTTGGGCATAGGCGGCGGTGGCCCACAGGCAGCGGCCTTCCGGCCAGCTCAAGCAGGCCATTGGTGCGCCGGTGACCAGGGCCACGGCGTGCAGCACGTCGTGGGGTGGCTCGCTGGGGGCGTAGGTGGGTGCGGTGCTCATGGCTGCGGCGCAGAGAGGGTGTGATGGCATGGCCGAGCCGCGGCGCAAAGGCCTGGGCGCCTGAGCTTGCGCCGTGCGGGACAATCAATGAAAGGAGTGGTCGCGTGCATAGGTTGGCGGTATACCGGAGCCCAGACACAGTCGTTTTGCGTTACGGCAAGTTACATCATCCTGGTTGCTGCTTGCAGACAGCTGGCTGGATCAATCGTGACGCATAAAACAGGAGCTGTCAGCGTAGGCTGTATAAGCATTTGAAGGCTAAACGGGGGGTAAATGCCTATCAGTACTGCCCCAGTAACTATAATTTTTAAGGTTCCATGATTACGGTATTGCAGCGTGTGCGCCAAGCGCGTGTAGAAGTGGATGGGCAAGTGAGTGGGCAGATTGCCCAAGGCCTGCTGGTGCTGGTGTGTGCCGAGCAGGGCGACACCGAGCAAGAGGCCGATAAATTGCTGGCCAAAATTTTGAAGCTGCGCATCTTCAGCGACGACGCCGGCAAGATGAACCGCAGCGTGCAGGATGTGGGTGGCGGGCTGTTGATCGTCAGCCAGTTCACGCTGGCGGCAGACACCCGCGGCGGCAATCGCCCCAGCTTTACGCCGGCCGCCAAGCCTGAGGAGGGGTTGCGCCTGTACAACTACATGGTGGCGCAGGCCCAGCAGTGCTACGCAGCGGGCCCGGTGCAGACTGGGGTGTTTGGCGCCGACATGCAGGTGCACCTGGTCAACGATGGGCCGGTGACCATTCCGATGCGCATTCCCCCGGCTACTGCCACGGCGGATGCCTGACTGCGGCAAACCTTGAAGGGCTCGATTACAATCGCAGCCTCTTTTCCTTCCGAGGAGCGTTGCAGCGTCCACCTAGCACCCGCGGTGGCGTGAGGCTCGGAAGGGCAGCAGACGGCACACCCTGCCGCCTCGCTCCTAGGCAACGACGCTCACCCACGCTTTCTGTGCGGTGAGGTCTGTTCAGCCCCCAATCTCCCAGAACGTGGTTTTTTCAAGTTGTCTTCCGCACGGAGAAACCATGAGCAATACACAAGATCGCGCAATCACCGATATCTCTTTGGCCGACTGGGGCCGCAAAGAAATTCGCATTGCTGAAACCGAAATGCCCGGCCTGATGGCCATTCGCGAAGAGTTCGCTGCGGCCCAGCCCCTCAAGGGCGCACGCATCACCGGCTCGCTGCATATGACCATTCAAACGGCGGTGCTGATCGAGACGCTGAAGGACCTGGGCGCCGACGTGCGCTGGGCTTCTTGCAACATCTTCTCGACCCAAGACCACGCGGCTGCAGCCATTGCAGCGACTGGCACCCCTGTGTTCGCCATCAAGGGCGAATCACTGGAAGACTACTGGGATTACACCCACCGCATCTTTGAATTCGGCCCCGCCGGTTCGGAGAACGAAGGCCCCAACATGATCCTGGACGATGGCGGCGATGCCACCATGCTGATGCACCTGGGTCAAAAGGCCGAGAAAGACTTGTCCGTGCTGGCCAACCCTTCTTCTGAAGAAGAGCGCATCGTGTTTGCTGCCATCAAGGCCAAGCTGGCGCAAGACCCCACCTGGTACACCCGCAAGTCCGCCCAAATCATCGGCGTGACCGAAGAGACCACCACCGGCGTGCACCGCCTGAACGAAATGTCGGCCAACGGCAGCTTGCTGTTCCGCGCGATCAATGTGAACGACTCGGTCACCAAGTCCAAGTTTGACAACCTGTACGGCTGCCGCGAATCGCTGGTCGACGGCATCAAGCGCGCCACGGACGTGATGATCGCTGGCAAGGTGGCTGTGGTGGCGGGTTACGGTGACGTGGGCAAGGGCTGCGCCCAAGCCCTGTCGGCCCTGCGCGCCCAAGTCTGGGTGACCGAAATTGACCCGATCAACGCGCTGCAAGCTGCCATGGAAGGCTACAAGGTGGTGACCATGGAATATGCCGCCGACAAGTGCGACATCTTCGTGACCACCACCGGTAACAAAGACATCATCCGCCACGAGCACATGGTCGCCATGAAGGACCAAGCGATTGTTTGCAACATCGGTCACTTTGACAACGAAATCGACGTGGCTTCGATCGAGAAGTACAAGTGGGAAGAAGTAAAGCCCCAGGTCGATCAGATCGAATTCCCTGACGGCAAGAAGATCACTTTGCTGGCCAAGGGCCGTCTGGTGAACCTGGGTTGCGCCACGGGCCACCCTTCGTTCGTGATGAGCGCATCGTTTGCCAACCAGACCATCGCACAGATCGAACTGTTCACACGCCCTGAAGCCTACGAAGTGGGCAAGGTCTACGTGCTGCCCAAGATCTTGGATGAAAAGGTGGCACGCTTGCACCTGAAGAAGGTGGGCGCCATGCTGACCGAGCTGACCGATGCGCAAGCCGCTTACATCGGTGTGAAGAAGGAAGGCCCTTACAAGCCTGAAACCTACCGCTACTAATCATGGCGGGCAAAGCCGACCGCGTGTGCGGCGGCTTTGCGACCTCTGGTGCTTTGCTGTAAATAGATAGCTGCTAACGCTTATCAGATAAGCGCTAGAGGCCAATTTGAGTGAATAAAAGGAAACTACGCCATGCGCGCAGATGTATTTTTGGTGGACCACGGTCATGCCAGCACCCGTTCGCAGGCCCAGCGCCTGATTGCTTCGGGCGTGGAGTGGCGCTTGACGCCGCTGGCCCCTTGGAAAAAAGTCGTCAAAAACGGTGACGATATCCCTGTGGGCGCTGAGCTCAAGCTGCTGGATGACGCCGAAGTCAAATTCATCTCCCGCGGTGGTTTGAAGCTGGAAGGCGCACTGGCCGCCACGGGCGTGAACGTGCAAGGCCTGCGTTGCCTGGATGTGGGGCAAAGCACCGGTGGTTTTACCGACTGCCTGCTCAAGCACGGCGCAGCCCAGGTGATTGGCGTGGACGTGGGCCAGGGCCAGCTGCACGACAGCCTGCGTGCAGACGTGCGCGTGATTTGTGTGGAGGGCGTGAATGCGCGTTCCATGACCGCAGAGATCTTGCAAGATGCCTGCGAAGAAGTGATTTCCGAGCGCTGGGAAGAGGAAGAAGACAACGACACCCTGCCCCAGGCCCCGTATGCGTGGATGCGCAACGGCGGTGAAATCGCCGAAGACTACGACGACAGCAACGACGCCAAGGACACCGACATCGAAGCCTTCAAGGCCGAGCGTGCCGCCAAGGCCAAGGCGCGCGAAGAGGGCTGTGTGCCCACCGAGCGCCGCCGTAAAGAAGCCTACGCGGATGTAGATACCACCCCGGCGTTTGACTTTGTCACGGGCGATGTGTCCTTCATCTCGCTGACGCTGGTGTTGCCCGCCGTGGTGCGCCTGCTCAAGCCCCATGGCCAGTTGCTGATGCTGGTCAAACCCCAGTTTGAGCTGCAGCCCGGCCAGGTCGGCAAGGGCGGCATTGTGCGCGACCCGGCCCTGTACCAAGAGGTGAAACAGCGCGTGTGCGATTGCCTGGCCGAGTTGGGCCTGCAAGTGAAGGGCTGGATGGATTCCGCCATTGAAGGCGGCGACGGCAACCACGAATTCTTTGTGCATGCGGTGCAAGGCGCCAGCATCAAGAACCTGGACGAGCCACTGCCCGACCAGCCTGCTGCGCCTGCGGCCAAGCGCGTCTCGCGCACCGTGCTGCGCGAGCTCAAGCGCATTGACGTGATTGACGACGAAGAAGACGGCTACAACGTGCCGGGCCCTGCGCGCCCCAAGCGCAAGAACGCCAAATAAGTCCGGCACCGCCTGTGCGGTGTGCCGCTTGCACGCCGCATGGCGTGGTGGATGTGGCGGACGTGAGAGACAGGCCGGCAGGGGCTGCCAGCTTGTCTCAGACAACATGATTGCAGACAGCCTGCCGGGAGGGCAGGCGAGGAGTGATGACCGTGGCCAATGCAAAGACCAGCAACTTCCCCATCAGCTTTGAGTTTTTTCCCACCAAAACGCCCGAAGGCGCGGCCAAGCATGTGCAAGTGCGTAAGGATTTGTATGCCCGCCAGCCCGAGTTTTGCTCGGTGACCTACGGCGCGGGTGGTTCCACCCAAGCGGGCACTTTCAGCATGGTGCGTGATATTCAGGCCGAAGGCATGCAGGCAGCCTGCCACTTCTCGTGCATCGGCGCCACCAGCGCCAAGGTGCGCGCAGAGCTGCAAGAGCTCAAGGACATGGGCGTGAAACGCCTGGTGGCGCTGCGCGGCGATTTGCCCAGTGGCTATGGCTTGGGCGGTGAATTTCACCATGCCAGCGACCTGGTGGAATTCATCCGCAACGAGTTTGGCGACTGGTTCCACATCGAGGTGGCGGCCTACCCCGAGACCCACCCGCAGGCCAAATCTCCCGAGGCAGACCTGAAAGCTTTTGCTACAAAAATCCAGGCGGGCGCACACAGCGGCATCACCCAATACTTCTACAATGCCGACGCGTATTTCCGTTTTGTTGAAGGGATTCAAGCACTTGGCGTGCAGGTGCCGGTGGTTCCCGGTATCATGCCCATCCTTAATTCCTCTCAACTCATGCGCTTTTCCGATGCGACCGGCGCTGAGATTCCCCGCTGGATCCGCCTGCGCCTGCAGGCCTACGGGGACGATGTGACCTCGATTCGCGCCTTCGGCATGGATGTGGTCACACGCTTGTGCGAGCAGTTGCGCGATCAAGGCGCACCGGGCTTGCACTTTTATACGATGAACCAGAGCGCTGCTACCTTGGAGCTGTGCGACCGATTGGGCTTGTAATGGCTTGAGCGGAACGCGCTGGCTTTCTGGTGGTGCTTATCGTGCGCTCACCGTTAGAAGGGTCAGACCATGCAAGCACATGGGTGCCAGCCTGTTTCCGTTAGTGTGTCTTTTTTATCTTTGGCACGTCCGCGTGTCTTGCCAGCAGCATCGGTGCTGCTGGCTGCGTTGTTAAGCGCTTGCGCGCCCCTGCCCACCGAGCGCACTACACCCGCCCAGGGCGATGCCGTGCGTGCGCCCCAAGCCAGCTCCCGCACCGGTGCGGAATTGTTGGCCAAGATGGCGCCCCCCCCTTTGCGGCCAGATCGTATGAAGGATCCGGCCAAGGCGATGCAAGAGCGCTTGTATGAACTGGAATGGCCCGAAGTCGATCAGCAAGGCGTTGCCTCGTGGTACGGCCCCGGATTTCATGGCCGCAAGACGGCGAATGGCGAGCGCTTTAACCAGTACGAGTTGACGGCCGCCCACCCCACGTACGAGTTCGGCACCCAGTTGTGTGTGCGCAGCAAAAGCACCGGCCAAGCGGTGGTGGTGCGCGTGAACGACCGTGGTCCGTTTGTGAAAAACCGCGTGATTGACTTGAGCAAGGCGGCGGCCGAAGAAATCGGCATGCTGGGTAAAGGCGTGAAGTCGGTAGAAATCTACAAGCTCGACGAGGGCGAAGATAGCTGCCCCGAGGCACTGTTGGCTGCCAGCAATTAAGGCGCGCCCACTTGCCCCTTGGTACGTGCAGCAGGTGTAGCACGCCGGCTCAATAAAAAAGGAGCTGCCAGCGCTCAAACATCAAGGATTTCAGTGTGATAAGCATCTGAAACTCTTTTTGCAAGCGCGCGGGCAGCTCCTTTTTTTGCGTGGCGATGGGGGTGTGGATTTACTCCCCAAACTCCAGCGTGTGTGCGGCGTTTTTGTCTTGCGCCAGCAGCTTTTGCATTTGCGGCAGCGTTTCCTTGAGTGCAGCGCGCAGTGTGAAGGGCGGGTTGATGATGAACATGCCGCTGGCAGGCAGGCCGGGGCGCTTGCCTTCGGCGGTGTTGCCCCAGTCGTTCACTTCGCTGCGGATCTTGCTGCCCTTGACGGTGAGCGTGGCGTGCAGCCAGCCCTTGCCAGCCTTGGTGGTCAGGGTTTTGAGGCGCTTGGGCAAATCGTGTGCATCCTGGCGCGGAATGATGGGGTACCACACGGCATAGGTGCCGGTGGCAAAGCGTACCAGGGCGTCTTCGATCATGGTCAGCACGCGGCCATAGTCGGTCTTCATTTCATAGCTGGGGTCGCACAGCAAAAAGCCGCGGCGCGAAGGCGGGGGCAAAAAGCGCTTGATGCCGTTGAAGCCGTCTTCCATCAGCACTTCCACCTGCTTGCCTGCTTCCAGCTGGGCCATGTTGCCGTCCAGCGAGCGCCAGTCATTGGGGTGCAGCTCAAACAGGCGCAGCTTGTCTTGCGGGCGCAGCAGGCTTTGGATGATGAACGGCGAACCGGGGTAGGTTTTAACGCCCTTGCCCTGGTTGACGCTGCGCACGGTTTCTACATAGGCACGCAAGGCCGGGGTTAATTCATCCAGGGGTGTATCGAGCAGGCGCTCAATGCCGCCCTTGGCTTCGCCGCTGGTGTTGGCAAAGTCGCCGTCCAGGCGGTACAGACCCGCACCCGCGTGCGTGTCGATCACGCTGATGGCGGTGTCTTTTTGCGCCATGTGCTGCAGGGCGGCGATCAAGATCGTGTGCTTGAGTACATCGGCGTGGTTGCCGGCGTGAAAGCCGTGGCGGTAGCTAAACATAGGTGTGCATTCTTTTCGGTTCGTGCGGCAGTCCAGGCTGCAGCGGGGCGGCGGCCCAAGGCCGCAGGATGGCGCCAGTGTGCGGGGATTGCCGCTGATGCGGGTAAATCCACACCAACACCAGGTGCTGATGGCGCTATTGGACGCTATTTTGTATAATGGCGGGCTTCGCAGCGATTTTATGGCCCCGCGGCGAAGTACTAAAGCAGAGGTTTTGCCGAGGCTTTGGTAGTTACCGCCTAAGAGGCTTCCTAGTTCAGCAATGAATTTAAGAAGAAGCACCGACCGCGGAAAAGGGCCTTCCAAACCTTCTTGAAAGAGAAATCTCATGTCTACATTCAGCGCAAAGCCCGCTGAGGTGCAACACGAGTGGTTTGTGATTGACGCCACCGATAAGGTGCTCGGACGTGTCGCCAGCGAAGTGGCACTCCGTCTGCGCGGCAAGCACAAGGCAATCTACACACCTCACGTTGACACCGGCGACTACATCGTCATCATCAACGCCTCCAAGCTCAAGGTCACTGGCACCAAGAACCTGGACAAGGTGTACTACCGTCACTCTGGTTATCCTGGCGGCATCACTGCCACCAACTTCCGCGACCTCCAGGCTAAGTTCCCTGGCCGCGCTCTGGAAAAGGCCGTCAAGGGCATGTTGCCCAAGGGTCCCCTGGGCTACGCCATGATCAAGAAGCTGAAGGTGTACGGCGGTGCTGAGCACCCCCATACCGCACAGCAGCCTAAGGCTCTGGAAATCTAAGGAGACCTCAATGATTGGTGATTGGAACAACGGTACAGGCCGTCGCAAGTCCAGCGTGGCTCGTGTATTCCTGAAAAAGGGCTCCGGCAAGATCACTGTGAATGGCAAAGACATTCAGCAGTACTTCGGCCGCGAAACCTCCATCATGATCGCTAAGCAGCCTCTGGCGCTGACTGGCAATCTGGAAGCTTTCGACGTGCTGGTGAACGTGCACGGCGGCGGCGAATCCGGTCAAGCCGGTGCAGTGCGCCACGGCGTGACTCGTGCGCTGATCGACTATGACGCAGCGTTGAAGCCTGCACTGAGCCAAGCCGGCTTCGTGACTCGCGACGCTCGTGAAGTTGAGCGTAAGAAGGTCGGTCTGCGTGGTGCTCGTCGCGCCAAGCAGTTCTCGAAGCGTTAATTCGTTTCAGACCTTTGGCAGGCTGCGCTTCGGTGCAGCCTCCTCACAAAAAAGCCGCTTCTGCCTTCGGGTGTGGCGGCTTTTTTGTGGGCTTTACCGCTGGGTCTGTGCGGGAAAGGTGGCGGGCAATGCCCCCACTGCGACTGGCGTCAAAGCTGGGCGCTGGCCTAATTCCTGAGCAAAACGCAGTACCATTACAGCCGATTTTGAGAAGAACACTCGGAGTATCCCCATGAGCGCCGTTGCAGAACCCACCACCACTGAAATGCCTGATCCCATCGTCTTCACCGACAGCGCAGCTGCCAAGGTGGCCGACCTGATTGCGGAAGAAGGCAACCCAGACCTGAAGCTGCGCGTATTTGTGCAAGGCGGCGGTTGCTCGGGTTTCCAGTATGGTTTCACTTTTGATGAAATCACCAATGACGACGACACCACCATGACCAAAAACGGTGTGTCGCTGTTGATTGACGCCATGAGCTACCAGTACCTGATTGGTGCAGAGATCGACTACAAGGAAGATCTGCAGGGCGCGCAGTTTGTGATCAAGAACCCCAATGCCCAGACCACTTGCGGTTGCGGCTCAAGCTTCTCGGTGTAACAGCGCCGATTGCGTCTGTTTTCCCCTTCCCAAAAGCCGCTGCTTGCCAGCGGCTTTTTTGCGACCAAATTGGCTTAAAACGTAGATTGGATAAGCGCTAGCAGCTATGAAAAACAATATGAGTCAACCTGCAAGCAAGCAAGAGCCCCTGCTGTGGCTGGTGGCCATTGGCTTTTTCATGCAGTCGCTGGATGCCACGATTTTGAACACGGCCTTGCCCAGCATGGCGGCATCCCTGGGGCAAAGCCCGCTGCATATGCAGTCGGTGGTGGTGGCCTATGCGCTGACGACGGCCATGTTGATTCCAGCCACGGGCTGGGTGGCAGACCGCTTTGGTACACGCCGTATTTACACGGCGGCCATGGCGTTGTTTGTGCTGGGCTCGGTCTTGTGTGCGCTGGCCCCTACGCTGCAGTTTTTGGTGATGGCGCGGGTGGTGCAGGGGGTGGGCGGCGCCATGATGCTGCCCGTGGGGCGGCTGGCAGTGCTGCGCGCCTATCCGCGCGATGCCTTCATCCGCGCCATGAGTTTCATTGCCATTCCGGGGCAGGTGGGGCCCTTGATGGGGCCGGCGGTGGGGGGCTGGCTGGTGGAGTTTGCATCGTGGCACTGGATTTTTTGGATCAATGTGCCGATTGGCATCGTGGGCGTGTGGGCGGCATGGCGCTGGATGCCGCTGAACGATCAGCAGCCCAAGCGCTCATTTGACGGTGTGGGCTTTGCCTTGCTGGCCGCTGGCATGGTGGGGGTGTCGCTGGCGCTGGATGGTTTGTCCGGTGTGGGGATGGGGCATGCCCTGGTGGCCGTGCTGCTGGTGTTCGGCATGGCCAGTCTGGCAGCGTACTGGATGCACGCGCTACGCAGCAGCCAGCCCTTGTTTGCCCCATCGCTATTTAGCGTGCGCTCATTGCGCGTGGGCTTGCTGGGTAATTTGTTTGCCCGCTTGGGCAGTGGGGCAGCACCCTTTTTGGTGCCGCTGATGCTGCAGGTGGGCTTGGGTTTGTCGCCCTTTCATGCGGGCACGATGATGCTGGCCACGGTGCTGGGCGGCATGCTGGTCAAACGCGTGGCTGTGCAGACGGTGCTGCGCTTTGGTTACAAGCGTGTGCTGCAGGTGAATTCGGTGTTGCTGGGCGTGATGATTGCGGGCCTGGGGCTGGTCAGCCCCGCACAGCCGGTGTGGCTGATCGTGGCGCAATTGTTTGTGTTTGGCGCCGTCAACTCGATGCAGTTCTCGGCCATGAATTCGGTCACGCTCAAGGACATGACCGGTGAGTCGGCCAGCAGCGGCAACAGTCTGCTGTCGATGGTGCAGATGCTGGCGATGAGCATGGGCGTGGCCACAGCTGGAGCGGTGCTCGCGGGCTATGCCGACATGTGGCAGGCGCGCGAAGGCTACAAGCTGCTGGCGCTGCAAGCCACGTTTGTGACGGTGGGGGTGATGACCTTGGCGGCCACTTTGGTGTTTAGCCAGCTAGAGCCGGATGAAAAGGTGCGCAGCGCGCCAGACGGGCACGACTAAGCGCCGCTGCTGCATCAGGCGGGATAAATCGCACCCAGAATGCGTGGCCCGTGCGCGCCCGTGACGGCGGGCAAATTGCCGGGCAAACCCAGCATGCATTGGCGGGCCAGCCAGGCAAAGGCAGCAGCTTCCACCTGCAGCGGTGGCAAGCCGCATGCGGCCGTGCTTTGTACATGGACATGCGGCAGCAGGGCTTGGAGCTGGCGCATCAACTCGGTATTCAGAGCGCCACCGCCGCACACCAGCAAGCTGTCACTGTTGGGTGCATGCCGCATCACCGCCTGTGCGCAGCTGTGGGCGGTGAAGGCGGTGAGGGTGGCTTGCACATCCTGCGGGCTGGGTGTGTGAGCCAAGGCTTGCAACTGCGTGTGCAGCCAACTGGGATTGAAGAGGTCGCGCCCCGTGCTTTTGGGAGGGGGTAGCTGCAAAAACGGCTCTGACAGCAGCAACTGCAGCAGCGCGGGCTGCACCGTGCCAGCCGCGGCCCATTGGCCTTGGTTGTCATAGGCTGCGCCGGTGTGCTGCAGGCACCACCAATCCATCAACGCGTTGCCGGGCCCACAGTCAAAACCCATCACAGGCATTGATGCGCCGGAGGCAGGCAGCAGACTGATATTCGCAATGCCACCGATGTTGAGCACGGCGGTGCTGCGGTCCGTACGGCTGAAGATGCCTTGGTGGAATGCTGGCACCAAAGGGGCGCCTTGGCCGCCTGCAGCCACATCGCGGCTGCGCATGTCGGCGACGACGGTGATGCCCGTGCGCTCTGCCAGCAGGGCTGGGTTTTGCAGTTGCAAGGTGTAGCCGGTGCCATCGTGTTGCTGGGGCTGGTGGCGCACCGTTTGGCCGTGGGCGCCAATCGCGCTCACGTGGCTGGCCGGGGTGCGGCTTTGGTCCAGCAACTGCTGCACCACGTCAGCATAAGCGAGGCTGATGGCATTGCCCGCCAGCGCGGCACGGTGCAGCTCATTGCAGCCTTGGGGGGTATTGAGCGCCAGCAGTTCTTGCCGCAAATCCGGAGCAAAGCCCTGGGCGGCGTATGCGAGCACGTGCAGGTGCTGCTGGGCATCCCACTGCACCAGCACGCCGTCCACGCCGTCGAGCGAGGTGCCGGACATCAGGCCGATATACAGGGCGGTGCGATCAGGGGCAGAGAGGTGGGCAGTGGGCATACAAACGCGGCAGGCAAAGAAAAAGGGCCTCGATTGCTCGAGGCCCTCAGGAGGTTAGCACACCCTTATTGGGCGCTGGCTTGGCGAATCAGCTCTGCCGATGCCAGCTGCGTGTGCATATGTTCTGCATGCTTAGCAAACTGCTTGCGAACTTTCTCGGAAATTTCGTTGGCTTCGCTCTTGGCGATGATGGCCTGGGGATCTTGGTGGTTGCCATTCACACGGAATTCAAAATGCAGGTGCGGCCCTGTGGACCAGCCGGTAGAGCCGACAGCACCAATGAATTGACCTTGTTCTACGGACTGCCCCTTTTTCACGTCAATACGGCTCAGGTGGGCGTAGACGGTCACGTGGGCAGTGTTGGCATGCTTGACGTAGATGACGTTGCCATAGCCGTTTTGCCAACCCGCAAACTCAACCACGCCATCACCCACGGTACGCACTTTGGTGCCGGTGGTGGCTGCAAAGTCGGTGCCCAAATGGCGGCGCCATGTGTTGTGGATGGGGTGCTTGCGCATGGCAAAGGTGCTGCTGACGCGCGAGAATTCCACGGGGGAATTCAGATAGGCACGGCGCAGGCTGGAGCCGTCCATGGCGTAGTAAGAGCCACGTTGGCCGGGCTCTTGGAACCACATGGCCTGGTGCAGCTTGTCGCGGTTTTGGAATTCTGCGGCCAGCACCCGGCCAGAGCGCAAGAACTCGCCGTCGGCTTCCAGGGTTTCGTAGATGACGGAGAAACGGTCGCCCTTGTGCAGGCGGTGGAAGTTGATGTCCGAAAAAATATCGACCACTTGCACGGCCACGGCGTCGGGCAAGCCTGCAGCGTCGGTGGCGGCAAACAAGGTGCTGTGGATGGTGCCGCCTGTCAGGCGGGTGTTGACGACCAGCGGTGCGGTCGAGACGGTGCTGACAAATTGGCCTTGGGCATCGCGCTCCAGCACCAAACGCTGAAAGTTTTGGCTGTCTTCGCTCTCAATCCAGCGCACGGTCAGCTTGCGCAGCTGGTGGTCGTTACTGGCCTCGGCGGACACCAAGCGGCCATTGCGGCTGAAAACGTGCTGGCGAACCAGCTCATTGCTGCGCAAAAAGGCCGAAGCGCTGGGGTCTGCAATCCCCAGACGCTGCAGCAGCGATTCTGGGGTGTCGCTGGAGCGGGTGTAGTCCGTGCGGAACAGCGAAAAATCGTTCAGATCTGTCAGGTCGGCCAGCGTGCTGCCCTCGACCAGCGAGGGGATGGTTTGGGTGAGCGTGCGCACCGGCATGTCGGCAGGATCTGGACCCAGGGACGCAACGGCGAAGGCGCCACCTCCTGCGGTGAGCATGAGGGTTGCAATCGCGGCGGTCAGGCGTTTCGGGTGGCGCTGGATGGACTGTGCCAGCTGTGCAAGGAAAGCACTGCCGGCAGAAACTAGTTTGTGATTCAAAACCTGGGTTCCTGGGAAGTGTGCGTACCTTGAAGACGGAAAGGCATGTGAGGCATGGGGCACGCGTTCTGTCAGCATAGTGGCCATTTACCAGTATGTAAATGCCTTGCCGACTAGAATTGGTCACTGCAATAGATCCGAAATTATACCGGGGGGCCTATACCCCGCGCTGGAAAAAACCCTTATGAATCAAAATGCTGTTACAACATACCCGGTCACTGAGTCTGTAAGACAAGCGCTTGAAATCACCTTGCGCGGCGTTGACGAATTGTTACCAGAAGCTGACTGGACACAAAAGCTGGCGCGCTCGGCGGCAACCGGGGTGCCGCTGCGCATCAAGCTGGGCTTGGATCCTACAGCGCCGGACATCCATTTGGGGCACACCGTGGTGCTCAACAAAATGCGCCAGTTGCAGGATTTGGGTCACCAAGTGATCTTTTTGATCGGTGACTTCACCACGCTGATTGGCGACCCTTCGGGCCGTAACTCGACCCGTCCGCCGCTGACCGCAGAGCAAATCCAGGCCAACGCCGAGACGTACTACACCCAGGCAGCCAAGGTGCTGGATCCGGCCAAGACCGAGGTGCGTTACAACAGCGAATGGTGCGACAAGCTGGGCGCGCGCGGCATGATTGAGCTGTCGGCCAAGTACACCGTGGCCCGCATGATGGAGCGCAACGATTTTCACACCCGCTTTACCGAAGGCAGCTCCATCAGCCTGCACGAGTTTTTGTACCCGCTGCTGCAGGGCTATGACTCGGTGGCCTTGAAGGCCGACCTGGAGCTGGGCGGCACGGACCAGAAGTTCAACCTGATGATGGGGCGCCATCTGCAGGCCGAGTATGGGCAAGAGCAGCAGTGCGTACTCACCATGCCGCTGCTGGTGGGACTGGACGGCGTGCACAAGATGTCCAAGTCCAAGAACAACTACATCGGCATCACCGAAGACGCCAACACCATGTTTGCCAAGGTGTTGTCGATTTCGGACGACCTGATGTGGGACTGGTACACGCTGCTGTCCTTCCAGAGCCTGGCGCACATTGCCCAACTCAAGGCTGAGATTGCTGCGGGCGGCAACCCCAAGCACGCCAAGGTGGCGCTGGCCAAGGAAATCACCACGCGTTTCCACAGCGCTGCAGCCGCCGATGCGGCCGAGCAAGACTTCAACAACCGTGCCAAGGGCGGCATTCCCGACGATATCCCGGAGCTGAGCCTCTCCGGTGCGCCCATGGGGATTGGTGCCTTGCTCAAGCAAGCCAACCTGGCGCCTTCCACCAGCGAAGCCAACCGCCTGATCGACGGCGGCGGCGTGCGCATTGACGGCACCGTCATCAGCGACCGCGGCCTGAAGGTAGAGGCGGGCACTTTTGTGCTGCAGGTGGGCAAGCGCAAGTTTGCCCGCGTGACGCTGGCCTGACCGTTGGCGACGCACTGGCCTGCCCAAGCCAGCAGCCAGAAGCCAGAAGTCGCAATTCACCTGCAGCTTGGAGAGACTGGGCGCTGTGCGTGCCCCCAGCCGCTGCCTTGGAAAAGGTGGCGGCTTTTTTATGCTTTGAAAAAATGAGCTGTTTGCGCTTGGGGAAATATGGGTTTGAGAGTGTTTATTATTTGAAATCCATGCAATACAAGCGCCAGTAGCTCACTTTTTAATGGCAACGGGTGGCGGTGATACGGTGTTGTCTGCGGCGAGGGTCGCTTGGAAAAACGGCACATACGCGCGGTCTTCTTCAAGGATGTGGCAGCGCAGCCAGTCTTTGAGAAAGTCCAGCGCCTCCAGGTCGACATCTTCCCCGGCCTCAAAGCGCAGCAGCCAATCCATGGCCTGGGCGGTGAAGTGGGCGTGTTCGGCAGTGTGCGCGGCCGTTTGCGGATAGCCGTAGCGCTGGAACATCACTTCTTCTTCAATGAAGTGGTTGTGGGTGTAATCGACCAAGCCTTCAAGTACCTGCCCGATGACGGCGCGCTCAGGGATGGGGTTGCTCAGCTCGTCATACAAGGTGTTGATCAATTGCACCAGCGTCTGGTGCTGCGCATCGATGCGCGGAATGCCCAGCATGAGCGCACTGGACCACGGCATAAAGGTCATGAACGATCCTTTCAATTCACTCTGAGAAGACGGTGAAAAAGCGCGCGGGGCAGTGTGCGCGGCGCGAAGCTGTACAGAATGCAGAAAGGGCCGCGCGGCTCCAAGGGGGCAACCCAGGCGCCCCCAGCGCTTGCTGACGCAGGTCAAACACTTCGGGGCAGCCTGTCGTGTGTGCCCCACGCCAATCAGATGGCTGTCTGGCCGAGGTGTTCACGCGCAGGTGTGCCAGCGCGGGATAATCTGGCGCATAGCGCTGGCAGTAGCTGGCTTCACAATTGATTTTTATGTCCTCCTCTCACGCACTTCCCCTTGATATCGTCGTCATGGCTGCCGGCAAAGGCACCCGCATGAAAAGCAAGCACCCCAAGGTGTTGCAAAAACTGGCGGGCCGTGCGTTGCTGCAGCATGTGCTGGATACGGCCGCGCAGCTGCAGGCGCGCTCGGCCGTGGTGATTACCGGCCATGGGGCACCAGCGGTGGAGGCGGCCATCGGCCAAGGCCGCAGCAGTCAGGCTTTGGATTTGAAGTTTGTGCGCCAAGAGCCGCAGCTGGGCACCGGCCACGCCGTGCAGCAGGCTGTGCCTGCGCTGGCACAGGACGGCATGGTCATCGTGCTTTCGGGCGATGTGCCGCTGACCCAGGCATCCACCCTGCAAGACTTGGTGGAAGCTGCTGGCGGCAGCCGCATGGCGCTGCTGACTGTCACCCTGGACAACCCCACGGGCTATGGCCGCATCGTGCGCAATGCCCAAGGCACGGTGCAGCGCATCGTCGAGCAAAAAGACGCGAGCGACGCCGAGCGCGCCATCACCGAGATTTACAGTGGCATCATGGCCGTGCCCGCAAAGCGCTTGGCGCACTGGCTTGCACAACTGAACAACCACAACGCCCAAGGCGAGTACTATTTGACCGACATTGTTGCCATGGCGGTGGCCGATGGTGTGGACGTGGTGGCCCACCGCATCACAGATGCCGTGCAGGTGGCTGGCGTGAACAGCCCGCTGCAGCTGGCCGAGCTGGAACGCGCCCACCAGCAGCGCCAGGCACGCAGCTTGATGGAGCAAGGCATTCGCTTGGCCGACCCCGCCCGCTTTGACCTGCGCGACGATGTGCGCGGTCATGCGGCGCAACTGCTGTGCGGGCCGGATGTGGAAATTGATGTGGGCTGTATCTTCACCGGCAAGGTGGAACTGGGTGAAGGCGCCAGCATTGGTGCCTACTGCCACATCAGCAATGCCACGATTGCGGCGGGCGCGGTGATTCACCCCTACACCCACATTGATGGTGAAAAGCTGGGCGCCAGCGTGGGCGAAGGCGCGCTGATTGGCCCCTTTGCACGCTTGCGCCCCGGCGCGCAGCTGGGCAAGGAGGTGCACATCGGCAACTTTGTAGAAGTGAAGAACTCCACCTTGGCCGACGGCGCCAAGGCCAACCACTTGGCCTACCTGGGCGATGCCAGCGTGGGCGAGCGGGTGAATTACGGCGCGGGCTCCATCACCGCCAACTACGACGGCGCCAATAAGCACCGCACGGTGATTGAGGCCGATGTGCATGTGGGCAGCAACTGCGTGCTGGTGGCGCCAGTGACGATCGGTGCTGGCGGTACGGTGGGCGGTGGCTCTACCATTACCAAGAGCACCGAGCCGGGTGCATTGAGTGTGGCGCGTGGCAAGCAAGTCAGCATTGCCAACTGGACGCGCCCCGCCAAACAACCCAAGCCCTGATCTGTCAAGGAGCCTGCCATGCATGCGTTCATCCCTGTGCCCACCACGCTCGAAGCTGCGCTGGCCTTGATTGCGCAGCAGCGGGCTGAGCTGGATCGCTTGCATGCGGCGCACGAGGCCTGGATGCGCGCCGTGGCGCACGATTTGCGCGCGCCCTTGCGGCATGTGGTCTCGTTTGCACCGCTGCTCAAAGAGTCGGTGGAAGAGTTGGCCGCAGCAGCGCCCCAAGCGGGCTACGCCGCAGAAGATGCGCGCGAGTTTGCGGCCACGATGGAGCAATCAGCCCGCAAGATGAGCGCCATGCTCGATGGCCTGGCCCACATCTCACGCACGGCCCGCACCGCCTTGCACCTAGAGGTGCTGAACTGGTCGGCGCTGGTGCAGACGGCAGTGCAGCCTCTGCAAGCACAGCATCCGCAGGTGCAGTGGGTGTTGCCTGAGCAGCCCGTGTGGGTGATGGCCGATGCCGACAGCTTGCGCTCTGCGATGCAAGCGCTGCTGGACAACGCCGTCAAATTCTCTGCCACGCAGCCACAGCCGCAGGTGTGTGTGGAGGCGCAGCCTTTGGCAGCGGGCGGCTGGCGTTTGACGGTGCAAGACAACGGCGTGGGGTTTGACGCCAGCCGTGCACAAGGCCTTGGCGAGCTGTTTCAGCGCATGCACCGGGAGGGCGAGTTTGCCGGTGTGGGCTGTGGCCTGGCGCTGGTGCACACGGTGGCGCAGCGCCATGGCGCCCGCTGGGAGGTGCAGTCGCAGGTGCAAGCCGGCTGCACCGTGCATCTGGACTGGCCGGCTGCTGTTTAATTTTGCATCCAATAGGCCTCTAACGCTTATATAGACTGCGCTGGTAGCTATCAATATTGTTGCCTGGTGCTCAAGCGTTTTCTGGTTTGTGTGCCAGTTGCGGCAGGTGGGGGCTGAACTTGGCGCGCTTGGTGGCAAAAAACGTCTTCACATTGCGCACATTGCGGTGGGCAGTGAATAGGCGTTGCGACAGGGCCAAATACGCAGGCATATCGCTGCAGGCCACCACCAGCAAAAAGTCAGGCCCCGGTGAAACGCGCCAGCATTGCTGTACCCCGTCTTCAGCCACGGCCAAGGCTTCAAACTCATCCAGTGCCTCGGCGTGCTGGCGCTCTAGCGTCACTTCCACCAGTGCTTGCAAGCCATGCCCCACCAGGGGCGCCACCGCTTCGGGGCGTACGATGGCCACTTGCCGCTCAATCAGCCCCAGTGCATGCAGGCGGCGTACGCGGCGCAGGCAGGTGGGTGGGGAGATATGCAATTGCTCAGCCACATGCAGGTTGCTTTGCCCCGCATCGCGTTGCAGCAGGTCTAGCAGTTGCAGGTCTGTGAAATCGAGTGAGAATTCAGGGGAATTTATTTCGGATTTCATTTGATTTTGAAATTTAATTTCTTTAATGATTTGATGTGAAATTTAATTTCTTTTATTCAGGAAAATAGATCATAAGTTTTGTGTGGATGCTTTTAGCATCACGCCACGTTTCAACCTTTCCGGAGTTCCGCCTATGTGTGGCATCGTTGGCGCAGTTTCCACGCGCAATATCGTTCCTTTGCTGGTGCAAGGCTTGCAGCGGCTGGAGTACCGTGGTTATGACTCCTGCGGCGTGGCCGTGCACCGCATGGTGGCGGGCAGCCCCATCAGCCAGGGCCTGCAGCGTGCGCGCAGCACGGCGCGCGTGGCGGAATTGCTGGAGCAGGTCACCACCGACGACCTGCAGGGCCTGACCGGCATTGCCCACACCCGCTGGGCCACGCACGGCGAGCCAGCGGTGCGCAATGCCCACCCGCATTTCAGCTACGGCCCGGGTGAAACCATCGACAGCGGCAAGCCCGCACGTGTGGCACTGGTGCACAACGGCATCATTGAAAACTACGAACAACTGCGCACCGATCTGCAAGCCAAGGGCTACATCTTTGCCAGCCAGACCGACACCGAGGTCATCTGTCATTTGGTGGACAGCCTGTACAACGGTGATTTGTTTGATGCCGTGAAGGCTGCGCGCGCCCAGTTGCATGGCGCCTACGCGATTGCCGTGATGCACAAGGACGAGCCGCACCGCGTAGTGGGCGGCCGTGCCGGCTCGCCCCTGGTGCTGGGCGTGGGCCAAGACAACAGCGAGTTCTTCCTAGCATCGGACGCGATGGCCGTGGCGGGCGTAACCGACCAGATCGTGTACCTGGAAGAGGGTGATTTGGTGGATTTGCAGCCTGGGCGCTACTGGATTGCGGGCAAAGACGGTCACGCTGTGCTGCCCGAGCAGCGCCCCGTCAAAACTGTGCAAGCCCACAGTGGCGCGGTGGAGTTAGGCCCTTACCGCCACTACATGCAAAAAGAAATTTTCGAGCAACCCCGCGCCATTGGTGACACGCTCGAAGGCATCGTCAACATCGCCCCCGAGTTGTTTGATGGTGCCGATGGCACCGCGGCATGGCGGGTGTTCAAAGACATCGACAATGTCTTGATTTTGGCCTGCGGCACCAGCTACTACAGCGGCTGTACCGCCAAGTACTGGCTGGAAGGCATCGCCGGCATTCCCTGCAACGTGGAAGTGGCCAGTGAATACCGCTACCGCACCAGCGTGCCCAACCCCAAGACCTTGGTGGTCGCCATCAGCCAGTCCGGTGAAACCGCCGACACACTGGCCGCACTGCGCCATGCGCAAAGTCTGGGTATGACCCACACGCTGACCATCTGCAACGTGGCCACCAGCGCCATGGTGCGCGAGTGCAAGCTGGCCTACATCACCCGCGCCGGCGTGGAAATTGGCGTGGCATCGACCAAGGCATTCACGACACAGCTGGCCGGTTTGTTCTTGCTGACCTTGGCTTTGGCGCAATCCAAAGGCAAGCTGACAGAGGACAAGGAGCAGCAATACCTGACCGCTATGCGCCACCTGCCCGTGGCGCTGCAGGCCGTGCTGGCGCTGGAGCCGCAGGTAGTGAGTTGGGCCGAGAACTTTGCCAAGCACCACAACGCTTTGTTCCTGGGCCGTGGCATGCATTACCCGATTGCCATGGAAGGTGCCCTCAAGCTTAAAGAGATCACCTACATCCATGCCGAGGCCTACCCGGCGGGCGAGCTCAAGCACGGGCCTCTGGCCTTGGTGGACAGCGCCATGCCCGTGGTCACCGTGGCGCCCAATGATGAGCTGCTGGAAAAACTCAAGAGCAACATGCAAGAAGTGCGCGCGCGCGGCGGCGTGCTGTATGTGCTGGCCGATGCCAAGACCAACATCGACAACGCAGAAGGCATGCACGTGATCCGCATGCCCGAGAACTATGGTGCACTCAGCCCCATCTTGCACGTGGTGCCGCTGCAGCTGCTGGCCTACCACACGGCCGTGGCACGCGGCACGGACGTAGATAAGCCACGTAATCTAGCCAAATCCGTGACCGTGGAGTAACGCAGTAAACGGCTTTTTAGCGCTTTTATTCTGGGTAATTAAAGTCGTAAATTCGCAATTAAAGTCGTAAACCCCGGGCTAGCATCCATGCGGGTTTGCGGGACGAGGGTTTGTAACTGCAAAGTCGTAAACTTAGAAACATCTGAGTAATTTCTGCTTGCAGTATTTAAGCTTAGAGCTTTCCAGCTTTGGTTCGAATGCTATGAAAAAAGCGCTCCATTAGAGCGCTTTTTGTTTTGGTGGTTAGTTAGGCTTTTGTGTGTTGTTTGAAATGGCCAAGGCACTTCGGTTGTATGTCTGTTTTGCAGTGTGGATTCAACTGGTCAATGCAACACAATGATCGCCTCTGGCGCAAGGAGTGTTGGCATGAAGCAAAGACCGCGGATTTACTACACCGAAGCTCAGAAAGCTCTGATGTGGGATCGCTGGAAAGCTGGCGATACCTTGCACGAGATAGGCAAGCTGTTTGACCGGCTACACACATCCATTCACACCATCCTGAGTGCATCGGGTGGCATCCGGCCACCAACGAGACATCGCTCTCGTTTGGCGCTCAGTATGACTGAGAGAGAAGAAATCTCCAGAGCGTTAGCTGCAGGTGAATCAATCCCCTGCGTTGCCAAGCGCTTGAGGCGAGCTGCGTCGACCATCAGCCGCGAACTCCAGCGCAATGGCGGCAAGGCTTGCTACCGAGCGGCAAAGGCTGATGAGACAGCCTGGGATCGAGGACGACGCCCAAAGGCATGTAAGTTGGCTCGCAATCCGGCACTGGCGCAGATCGTGGCAGTTAAATTGCAAAGCCTGTGGTCACCTGAGCAAATAGCAGGATGGCTCAAACGAACTTACCCGGACGACAAGGAGTTGCAGGTGTCTCACGAAGCCACTCGCCGATGCGTGGCAGC